>JANLHC010000365.1 GCA_024654465.1 Candidatus Scalindua sp. | reverse complement strand
GTTCAATCTGAGTAACGGTTCAGTATTTGATTTTCTTACATTAAACCACCAATCACTATACTCGATAGTAACTCCGTCCAGATAATCAATCTTGCCGTCTTTAAAGTGCTCGGCAATCTGTTCGATTTTTTTATCTTTGTCCGTAACCTCGAAATTTATTTCACCAGTTGAGCAATATTTTCTCAGAGGTTCAATCAAGCTAGACATTGGTACATTCTTACTGCTAAGAATATTTAAGATCTCTATCAGGGCGATTATTGCCGAGTCTGCAAAGAAGTTTTCTCTGAAATAGTAGTGTCCGGATAGTTCACCTCCGAAAATGGCATTTTGCTCTCTCATAGTAGCCTTTATGTGAGAGTGTCCGACTCTTTCCCGATAAGGATTACCACCGGCTTTTTTGATCTCTTCAGGCAATATCCGGCTGGATCTCAGGTCGTATAGAATTGTAGCCCCTTTTTCTTTCTGCAGAAGCTTTCCTGCAATGATAGCCGTAATTAGATCGCATCCTATTTCCTGCCCTTTTTCATCAACAAAGACACATCGATCCGCATCACCGTCAAATGCGACGCCAAGATGGCTTTTAGTTTTACGTACTTTGTCTTGTAAATCTCGTAAATTACTACTATCTAAAGGGTTTGGCTCGTGGTTTGGGAATGTCCCGTCGAGTTTGAAGAATAACGGTACTATTATGCAGGGAAGGTCTTTAAAAACGATAGGTATCATCTTTCCTGCCATCCCGTTTCCCGCATCGATTACTATTTTTAATGGCCTTAAATTGCTGGCAAAATTAAGAATATATTTTTTGTAATCATTAAGTACATCTTTCTCAATAATTTTGCCGTGTTGTTCAGAAGCAGGTAAGTCGATTTGTCGTGCTATTTCCGATATTGTAGATAAGCCGGTATCAAAGCTGATGGGCATAGCTTGTTCATGGCACAGCTTGAATCCGTTGTAATTTGACGGATTGTGTGATGCCGTGACCATAATTCCAGCATCGTAATTATAATTACCTACGGCAAAATATGTAGTATCTGTAGACACTTCTCCGATATCAATTACATTAACTCCAGCTTTTATAATACCTTTCATCAAGGCGTTGGTTAGCGAATTCGAAGAAAGCCTGATGTCTCTTGCTACTACGATGTTTTTAATGTCTTTTATGCTCTTTAAAAAAAGCACTGTTGCCATCCCTATTTTTTCGGAAGTATATTCGTTCAATTGTTCCGGGTATTCACCACGTATATCATAACTTTTAAATATTTGTTGGTTAATTGCTTCGTCCTGATTTGTAGACAATTGCAAAATCGTCCTTGTGCCGGTTTCCATAGGTGTATATTCTATTTCTTCTTTTGTTCGTGTCCCAATAGAATTGTCTCTATGATGACAAACGGGGCATTTTGGATAAAGCACCCTCTGCCTGCCTTTACAGACGGATACGCTAACCTCATAACCGTCACCGGGGCATTGACGTTTTCGTTTTACAAAATATTTTGCCATGTCATTGTACAAATTTGTTTGGTGGAAAATAATAATCAGGTGGTAATGGTAGAAAAACTTTTCAAATATGTAAAGCGAAAACGAGTAACAAAGTATTTATTTGTGCGCGACAAAGGTTTTCCACAATAGGCAAAATATGAGCATGTCAGTAGGATTTGTATTACAGGAAAATACCGTTGTTCTTTTAACCAATTTAATATTATTTTTTGCATGAACTCGTTCAAGAGTTTTTGGTCAGGGTTGCAAATATCGTTACTCTAGGGCCAATTTATCAATTTGTATACTATTTGTGAATTAGATGGACCATTCGAATACCAAAACAATGTATTTACATAAATACACAAGTTATCCACAAGTTATCCACAAGTTATGAATAAGAAAATTGTAAGCTGAAATACAGATAGCCATGGAGAGTTACTGGCTTAAGTGTGTTAGTGTGAACGTGTTAGCTTGTTTTTGTTTGAGATACTTAAATCTGATAGAAAGAAAAAATCTTTTTTTATGCATAGTTTTAATTAATAGTAAAGATTTGAAAAAAAATTTAAAAGTTATTTATTTGTCTCTTAAATCTCAATCTTATTGCTATCAATAGTCTTATGGATTTGAGAATTATGTGCCAAAAGAAATAAAAAAACATTATCGTTTTAAGTTTGACACAAAGTTTCATTTTGATAATATTGCCGTCTCATTAAGGCACCAAAAAAATTAGAAAATCTATTTTTAATTTGTAGTTTTTTTCATTCACAGTCTGTACCGTTCCATCATTACCCACTTTTTATGAACAGTTCCACAACAAAAAAATCTACGGATATTTGGGAAGATGCACTTGGTGCCATCGAAACGAAAGTTGGCATACGACAATTCAATCTGTGGTTTAAAAATACCCACCTGATTTCCTTTGATAATGAATCTTTAAGCATAGGCGTACCAAATCAGTTTGTCCAGGCGAAGATTCGTGAAAGCTACGAACCACTGATAAAAGATTTGATAAGGGACATAGCCAAAATTAATCCTTCGATAAATCTTCATATAGAAAACAATGGCCATTCTCAGAATAGTAGCAAAGCAGTTACTGGTAATATTAAATTTGAGAAACCATTAAACCAAGACAACGGTTTTATAAGTAACAAAAAATTGTTATTAGACAACTACGTTGTTGGTGGTTGTAACAGGTTAGCTTATGCTACTGCACTTGAGATTTCAAAACCTGGGCCTGTAGCATTTAATACACTGTTTATACATGGGTCTATTGGAGTAGGCAAGACTCACCTCCTTCAGGGTATCTGGAACCGATTGAAATCAGAATCAAGTTCCGTAAGTGCCGTGTACATGCCTGCTGAGAATTGGACGAATGAATTTGTTTATGCTCTTAAAGGAGGCCGGCTTGAATCATTCAGAAAAAAATATCGGAGTGTCGACATATTTCTTGTTGATGACGTCCATTTTCTTGCCAATAAAAACGGAGTTCAGGAAGAGTTTCTTCATACCTTTAATACCTTGCATGGTTTGTCCAAGAGAATCGTTTTCGCCAGCGATGCGCATCCAAGGTTTATGGATCAGCTTAAAGAGAGTCTTGTCAGCAGGTTTATGTCAGGGATGATCGCAAAAATTGAACCACCCGGCTTCAATACTTCTATGCAGATTTTACGGTCTAAGACTGAGGACTCGCGAAAGAAAGTTCCTGATAATGTCCTTGAATTTATTTCTGAAAAGTTTAATGATAGCGTAAGATCAATGGAAAGCGCGGTGACTACGGTGATGGCTTATGCGAACATGAGCAAGGTAAAGATCGATTTGAAATTAGCTACTGAAACCCTCAGTGAGCTGTACAATAACAAAAAGAGTATTACTTTAAAGGATATAGAGAGCGTTGTAATCAGTCACTATAATGTTTCCCGCAACGATATCCATTCCGGTATCAAATCAAAGAATATTGCTCTTACTCGACAAATATGTATGTACCTTGCAAAAGTACTTACAGAATCCTCGTATCAGGAAATAGGTAAATATTTTGGGAACAAAAGACATACAACAGCTATCTTTGCCATTAAAAAGATAAAGGAAAAAAGTAAGAGTAGCGCTGAGTTCGAATCACACATAGAAAATTTGATTAGAATGGTAAAGAAACAATAATTTTTTGTAAACCTTCGTTTTTCCTCAATTTTAGTCAACAGAGTCATGTATGAGTGTTGCAGGGGATTTTACATTCTCGTGGAGGTTAGATGGATAAAAGAGGTATTTATTAATGGATAAAGAAAAAACTATTTTGTGCATAGGTGCTGGTTATGTAGGTGGACCGACGATGGCGATGCTTGCCTTGAAAAATCCTGATTACAAGGTGATAGTCGTTGATATTAATAGCGAACGAATAAAGGCCTGGAATTCTGAAAATCTCCCTATATACGAACCTGGGCTGTTGGAAGTTGTGCATAAGGTGCGTGATAAAAATCTATTCTTTAGTACTGACGTAGATAATAGCATTAGAGAAGCTCATATAATCTTTGTGAGCGTTAATACTCCTACAAAAACGTTTGGTTATGGAGCGGGATATGCCTCGGATTTGCAATACTGGGAGAAGACGGCCCGTCAAATATTGAAGATGTCTGATTCAAGTAAAATTATTGTGGAAAAAAGCACCCTGCCTGTTAAAACAGCGGAAGCCATGGAAAGAATACTTAATTCGAATGAGAAGGGTATTATATTTGACGTATTGTCTAACCCGGAATTTCTTGCTGAAGGTACCGCGATTAAAGACCTTGAAAACCCTGACAGGGTGTTAGTCGGATCCAGGGAGACCGAATCAGGATTAAGAGCACGTGATAAAATTGTTCAGTTATACTCTTCATGGATTGATAAGGAAAAGATACTAACGTCCAATGTGTGGAGTACGGAATTATCAAAGTTGGTCGCAAATGCATTTTTAGCTCAGCGCATTTCATCAATAAACAGTATTTCTGCATTTTGTGAAGAAACAGGAGCCAACGTTCACGAAGTAGCACATGCAGTTGGCACTGACAGCAGAATAGGCCAGAAATTTTTAAATGCAAGCGTTGGATTTGGAGGGTCTTGTTTTAAGAAAGATATATTTAATTTAGTATATCTTTGCAGAAACTACGGATTGGAAGTAGTCGCAGATTATTGGGAAAGTGTTGTAAAAATGAATGAATACCAGGTAGAGCGCTTTGTCTTAAAAATGTTGAAGTCAATGTTTAATACAGTTACCGGGAAAAGGATTGCGATATTCGGTTTTGCTTTTAAAGCAAATACCGGCGACACAAGGGAATCTCCCGCAATTTACGTTACAAAGAAACTGTTAAAAGAAATGGCAAATGTCGCTATTTCAGATCCACAAGCGCTTGAAAACGCAAAAATTGAACTGAAAGAATGTAAAGAAAATGTTGAATACTGTTCAGACCCGTATGCAGCTGCGAAGAATGCTCATGCGATTGCGGTATTAACTGAATGGGAGTGTTATAAGACTTTGGATTATCAGAAGATTTTCGAATCAATGGAGAAACCGGCATTCATCTTTGATGGTAGGAACACTTTGCCACATAAAGATCTTTTTGAAATGGGGTTTAATGTAGTTCCTCTTGGCATGCCTGAGTTAAGTCATTTTTAACTATACAAATCCTACTGAAAGGGCGGATTTCAGTATTGGATTCTCCGCCCAGGCAGATCTACCTCTGGCATGACTTGTGAAAACAAGGTTTATCATGTGTTTAAGGTTCGACTACCACAGTTTTATTTTTGAACCGACCCAATTCTGTACTCGTTATTCATCTTCCAATGTAGATATATCCCCTTCCGGCAGTCCCAATTCCCTTGCCTTTAATAACCTTCTCATTATTTTACCGCTTCTTGTTTTAGGTACATCTTTTGTAAATTCGATTTCTCTTGGGTACGCATGAGCTGCTAATCTTATCTTTATAAATCGCTGTATTTCCTCTTTAAGTTTTGGAGAAGGCTTGTATCCCGGGTTGAGAACGATGAAAGCCTTTATAATTTCACTTCTTTCTACGTCCGGTATTCCAATAACACCTGCTTCAGCGATTGCTTTATGTTCAACTAAAGCGCTTTCCACCTCAAATGGCCCTACGCGGTGGCCGGCAGTGTTGATGACATCATCTGCCCTTCCGACAAACCAGAAATAACCATCATCATCGACATAAGCCGTGTCTCCTGTGGTGTACCAGCCGGGGATTTTAAAGTATTCGTTATACCTCTTTTTGTTTGCCCATACCTTTCTCAGCATTGATGGCCATCCACACTTTAAACCCAAAAGACCGTGTTTCCCCGGGGCTAACTCTTTACCTTTTGAATTAATAATCTTTGCGTAGACACCCGGGAACGGCTTGCCCATTGAACCTGGCTTTATTGGTAAGCTGGGGTAATTAGCTATCATAATTGAGCCGGTTTCCGTTTGCCACCAGTTGTCGTGAATCGGCAGCTTATAAACCTGCAGACCCCATCTGATAACTTCCGGATTAAGTGGTTCTCCTACACTACATATATATCTCAGACTGCTCAAATCGTACTTTTTAACGATTTTGTCACCCGCTTTCATGAGCATCCTTAAAGCGGTTGGCGCGGTATACCATACGGTTACCTTATATTTTTCTATAATTGAGTACCATTTTTCCGCATCATACCTTCCGTTGTATACGACTTGTGAAATTTTGTTTAACCATGGGCCCCATATGCCATATACTGTTCCAGTTACCCACCCGGGATCTGCTGTGCACCAATATACATCATCCTCTCTTAAATCTAAAGCCCACTTGGTCGTAATATATTGGGAGATCATATCATTGTGAACGTGGGTTACTCCCTTGGGTTTCCCAGTGGTTCCTGATGTATAAAGGATAAATAGATCATCTTCAGGATTGACCCATCTTATGTTAAATGGCTCTGATGCATTATTCATTTCTGCTTCATAACTGATTTCTTTTTCATTGAGATTTTGTTTAGCATTGACCAGTATGATGTGTTTGAGCGTGGGTAACTCTTCTTTTATCTCATTTATTCTCTGGCTCAGTTCCGGGGTAGTTATGAGTACTTTTGCCTCACTATCATGAAGACGGTCCATTACGGCTTCCGGCCCGAATGCTGAGAACATGGGCCCGGCGATTGCGCCAAGCTTTGCTATTGCAATAATGCTTACGTAAAGTTCATGCGTCTTTGGTAAAAACAGAAAAACCCGGTCACCTTTTTCTACACCCAGGTTTCTTAATACGTTGGCTAATTTGGAAGAATGGCTTTTTATGTCTGAAAAGGTAAATTGCTTCCTGGTATTGTCTTCATCTTCCCAGTAGAGGGCAATCTTGTCCTTACAGCCGTTATTAGCATGCCTGTCGATTGCCTCGTGAGCAATGTTTACTCCATCATCAGAAAAGTGATCAAAGTTACTGCTGATACCTTCCCAGTTAAAATTTTTATATGTATTCTCGTAATTTATTAATCCGTGTTTGACGGGAGTTTTATAAATTGTCTCTTTATATTCCATAGTGTAATCTCCAAAAGTTTTTAGTGAGCAACGACCCTTCCAACTTAATGATTCTGTCATGAGGGTTTTGCCATTTATAACAAAGCACAAAATTTATGTCAATATTAAGATAAAAAATGCCTGATGCACCCTGATAAATGATTTGATACTTACTAATCAATAAGTTAACCGTGCATATAATAACGACACTAAAATGACAATTGACATTCGTAACCCAAGTGGTTACAATCGGCCATGATCAAATCTTTTAAGCATAAAGGACTTGAAGACTTTTTCAAAACTGAAAAAAAGAAAGGAATAAGACCCGAGCATTCTAAAAAACTTGAAAGAATCCTTGATCGACTAAATGCTGCAAATGAAGTCAAAGATATGCATTATCCAGGATCAGACCTCCATAAATTGACTGGAAATAAGCAAAGTCAATATGCAGTCAAAGTATCTGGTAACTGGAGAATCTTTTTTGAGTTTGTAGAAGGAGATGCTTATATTGTTGATTATGATGATTATCATTAATGAGGTGATAAAATGAAAAGAAAACCAATACACCCGGGAAAAATTATAAAGGAAGATTATTTGAAACCTTTATCTTTAACCATTACTGAAATGGCGACTACTCTAGGAGTTTCAAGAAAAACCCTTTCAAAAATTCTGAATGAGAGAGGAACAGTAACACCAGATATGTCACTCCGATTATCGAGAGCTTTTGATACAACTCCAGATTTATGGCTAAATTTACAAAAAAATTATGAATTATGGCAAGCCGAGCATAACTCAAAGGAATGGTTGAGAGTTAAGCCTTTCGCCAAACAATTGCTCCACTCAAATCGCTCAATTTAGGTAAAAGTGTTATTTGCCAAGCGAGGTTGCTATTTTTAATTTAAATTTTAAAATTGGAGTTACATGGATCCTACAAATTTAGTTAATGTCGGGATGTCGTTCCCAATGTCTTATCGTATATCTGTTGACAAGGCAATTGGGATTACGACAACTGTGCCAATTGAAATTGTTTATGCCGCAGGTTATGTACCAATTGATTTGAACAATATTTTTATTTGTAATGACGACTCGGATGCACTTGTTGATTATGCTGAAATTAAAGGATTACCCAGGAATACGTGTGCCTGGATAAAAGGGATATATTCAGCAACAAAGAAAACAGGAATAAAGAAAATCATAGGTGTTGTCCAGGGCGATTGTAGTAATAATCATGCCTTAATCGAGGTGCTGCAGGCTGAAGGTATTGAGTCCATTCCCTTTTCATATCCTCATGATAGAGACAGCGATTCACTCTCTCAGCAGTTAAATTTTCTGTCTAATACTCTGGGAACAAATCTGGAGAAGGCGCATCAGATGAAACTTGTATTGGATAACGTAAGAAAAACTGTGCATGAGATTGATCGTCTTACGTGGGAGGAAAACAGGGTTACGGGTGAGGAAAATCATATCTGGAATGTCTCTACAAGCGATCTAATGGGAGACTATAAACTTTTTGAGCAAAAGGCATTAGAATTTCTTGATGAAGCTGGAAAGCGTCCGACGCTTCAACCTGATGTAAGATTAGGGTACATCGGTGTGCCGCCAATCTGCAGTGACCTGTACTCTTTCCTGGGAGCGTTGAATGTGCATGTTGTTTTCAACGAAGTACAGAGACAGTTCAGTATGCCGTACAAAACAGATACATTAGTAGATCAGTATACTTCTTATACCTATCCTTATGAAATGCGCTACCATATTGATGATATAAAAAAACAGATTGCTAAGAGAAAAATTGATGGCATTATTCACTATGTTCAAAACTTCTGTCACAGACATATATATGACAGCCTTGTTCGCAAGCATGTTGATATTCCGGTACTAACACTTGATTGTGA
>JANLHC010000028.1 GCA_024654465.1 Candidatus Scalindua sp. | reverse complement strand
AATTTTAGTATAGTTATTTATGTCAACTTCCGTCTTAACCTGCTTAGGGCCCGGCAATGTTACGCTCAATAAATTCTGGAAAAGCCGGAACGACACCTGGAACTCATCCCCATCTACATCTTTAAATCTTATAGAACTCCAATACTTCGTGTCCCCTTTCACTTCGAATTCAAAGAAAAACTCCTCAGGAAAATCAACCTCTTGCGCAGCAACTGAAAAATTATCAATATCTGATGTAAGAAAATATTTATTGTCTTTATCCTTCTTTACAATCAGGCCTTCTCCCCACTCCGGAAGTGCCTGCCCCTCATCGCAGGTAGAGAAATCTTCTTTAAAAAAAACAGCATCATTCGTGAACGAAGAGCTTGCCTTTTCGTGCCCCTCTTTTATCTTAATCTTTTCAGCCTCAATCTTACTGTCGACCTCAAAGTTTTCACCCATCAGTTTTGCTAATTTCTCATCCTTTACAATGTCAATCGCAGCAACGCCATATATAGAACCTGTCTCAGCGGTCAGTATACGAGCATTTAGTTTTATGCTGTTACCCAGATCCGTAATAACTCCCTTCGCAATGATGTTGACGCCAAGAGAATCGGAAAGTTGTTTAGAAAACTCCGGATAGGTCAACTCGTCCAGAGAAATATTATGCTCTTCTACAAATTTGCCGACAAGATTGTTATCTACTATTATAATCCTTTTACTGTCAGCAATGAATATTCTTGTAACCAACTCCTGAGACAAGAATCTGCTAAATGCATTCGTTCTGCCATTCAGTTCAGTAAATTCAAGTAATACGATTTTGTATCTTTCGCCTTGCTGCAGGCAATTAACAATCTGCCTTGCAAGATCATCGATTTGCGAGTAAAGGCTGTTCCCCGTAGTCTTAGCCGCTACAACCTTGCGTTTCTTTCCTATCAGCCTTTCCACCGCCTTGTCCTTCGGCAACGTAGTTGATACGGCTGTCAAAACCAAACCGGTTTTCTTTAACATAAGACGCGCATTTATTTTAACGCTGTCATGAAGATCCATAATAGAGCCTGTCACTATTGCATCGATCGCCTCACTATCCTTGCCAATAATTGTATGCAACCTGTCCACAACTTCAAACTTTGGATCGGATGCAAACGAAGTAACCAATTCCTCATACAGGAACCTGGTAAAGTCTGTAGTTTCACCATCAAAATTGGGAAACTCAACTATTGATACTTTCAATTTCTCCGTCACCGGCACTGCCATTGCCATACAGTTGACAAGATTTTTAATCTTATCCTCAACACTCACGGCTTCATCACGTTGCCCGCCTCCCGCATCATGCGCAGATACTGAATTTGTTTCCCCGGACAAGAGTGTTTTTTCGTTACCAGTGGTTACAGGAGTTGTTTTCTTTACTACTGCTCCCTCTGTTAAAAGGGGTTCTTTGCTAACAGGTTTCAAGTCCCGTTTTTCTCTTTTATTTTCATCCGCAGGTATAATGCCCTGAGACTTTACCTTTGCATTTACCTCGTCTTTAGCGCCCCATTCATTCACACCTCTATCAACTTCAACATTGTCGCCGTAGAGATCAGTTTTTTCGGCGGAAACATCGTTACTATTGTGGTTGCCTGTAATGTTATTCTTAACAAATCTCTTAATGCCATCATTACAACCGCACAATGGCGCTATCATAAACAACACGACTAGAATATATAGAATACACGAAAATGGTATTTTTTTATGCGACATGTAGTATCCTTTACTAATTTAAGGTTTTGTTTGCGGCGCTCATTAAGAGCCTTGATATGCTCTATATCATATATGATTTTGTTGATCTGCTTCGAATTTTGCCGAATTTTGAAAAAGTCATTGCTATTATCAGGCTGTAAATTTAGCGACTTAACCTAACAGGATCATATATGACTGCAGAGATCTCTTCAATCTGTCTTAAACTGCCAGGTATCAAAAGTTTTTCTAAATTCCGGAAGATATTCCCTGAAATCTGATTGAAGGCTCTGCCCGGTAAAAACGAAATGTTTTTTGTTATCTATGGTGTGACTTTGTACGGCCTGGAATGCGTATCCTGCATCAGAATATTGGTATATTATTTCACGCCATTTTACATTACCTGTGTAAACGTCACGTTCAAAAAGGAATTTTGCATCAGGAATTGTAGAAGTAACAACAGACATCGCTTTCTCAACGACATCTTTTAGTGTACTATCTCCAACCCTACTATCAATCGCAATCAACATTATGGGAGTTATTTCAGAATCTATTTCCTTTGTAAAAGCCGCTTCCACTCCTTTTAAGCCCATGCCCTTTATTTCGTGCCAACCACCAGGCACTTCGAACGAAAGATCTCTATTGACATACTTCGCGGCATAGACATCAGGATAAGCAAGACCAATAATACAAATGCAAGCCACTGCAGTATAAATTATACGGGATGATTTAAACATAAAGCCCTCTGTCTGAATAAGTAAAAAAATAACAAAAACCCACCGTCAAAAAAAATAGCCTACCTGTCTGGAAAATACAGGTAGGCTATCAACCTC
>JANLHC010000360.1 GCA_024654465.1 Candidatus Scalindua sp. | reverse complement strand
GCGGATATGGACGCATTAGCTATTCAAGAAGAAACTGGACTTGAATTTGCGTCTAAAACCGACGGTGTAATGCATGCCTGTGGCCACGACGGGCATGTTGCAATGCTGCTTGGAGCTGCTTCTTTACTAAAAGAAACTCTTAAAACCGGAAGCGTATTACTTGTATTTCAACCGGCAGAAGAAGGTGGACGCGGAGCGCAAAAGATCATGGAATCAGGGCTGCTTGATAAAGCGAAAGCAATATTCGCATGCCATCTTGACAGACACTATAAGGCAGGAAAATTAGTTGTACAACCGGGCCCAATATCAGCCTTTACCGATAGATTCGATATTTCAATCAGGGGTAAAGGAGGTCATGCAGCTCAGCCGCATGATGCAATTGACGCAATTGTGGTAGCCAGCCTTATTGTAATGTCCCTTCAAACTATAGTATCCAGAGAAGTAAACCCTATGCATCCCTCAATTGTATCAGTAGGAAGAATCGAGGGAGGTTCTGTTCCAAATGCCATAGCAGAAACTGCTAAACTTACCGGCACAATACGTACTACTGAAACGCATATAAGGAAACAGATAGTGTCTGGTATCAAGCGTATTGCAAACGCGGCAGGAATACTGCATAATGCTGAAGTCAGTGTAAAGATTATTGAAGGGTATCCGTCTGTTATTAATACCGTCGCAGAGTCTGAAATTGCCAGAACGGCAGTCAAAAATATTATTGGAGAGGAGGCTCTTGTTGATGACCAATTTGCAAGTATGGGCGGTGAAGACTTCTCATATTATCTGGAAAAAATCCCGGGGTGCCTCGTAAGGTTGGGTGCCCAAAAAGAAGGTTTGGAAGGAATACCGGCTCATAGCTCTACCTTCGATTTCGATGAAAATGCACTGGGGATTGGCGCCGCCTTCCTTGCAGAAACGGCAAGGTTAACAATTGACCGCCTATCCCAATAAACACAAAATCTGTTAAATTCATTCCGATTTATCTCCGGTACTCAGCCCGAAAATACTATGAATCCGGATCCCATATTATTCCCTGATCGGCATGTCCGTTTGGCCATCCTTCGTTTGTGGCACCGTCGCTATCTCCATTCTGTACTCTCTCGACATGACCATCCATAAATAGTATGTTTGCACCTCTTGAATGCCTTTGTGCAACGCTTCCGTAAGCACCGTCATACTTACTTGCGACATTTGTGTTATTAATTCGGCCATCAAATAGCAAAACCGTCTTGGATGGAAAGCGAATCGAATCAATCATTCGGCTGCACGTTGATCCTTGAGCAAGCTGAGTATTCATTTTTATGGTTTTGGTGTTGTCTTTTTTATCTTGAATTACCGTATTAATAATTGGATCCTGTTTTATTAATGCGAGCTTTTCCTTTGTTGAAATTTCAGTCTGATTCTCAGGTAATACATCAGTTGTTATGTATCTATCAACTGCCTTAAACCAAACCTCACCGCTGCATGATCCACTATTGTCTTCTAACGGGAGATATCCATCGTTTTCGATTGCATATTGCGCAAGACACTTAAACATCTGCCCCATGTTACTCATACATACTGCCTGCTTTGATTTCTCCCTGATCATTGAAAGAACCGGAACTACTAACCCCATAATTGCAAAAACAATGAATACAACTACAAGCAGTTCAATTAATGTAAATGCGTGATTGTTTTTATTCATAATTCAACCATGCTTCCATGCTCAGCTAAACTAATTTTGATGTCCTCTATACCGGATACGCTTCAAACTTCCTGTTCCATCCAGTCATAGAAAAACCTATCCGATATCTATCATCTTAATTTTTTTCCAGATAATGATATTTAAAAACTTTTACCAAAGCCGATTCTCTGCAAAACAAAAAAATATGGGATTCCCGGTTTTGTTAGAAAAAAACTTTTATGTTCAAAGAAAAGTAAAAGTAGTTATATCTTTACTCAAATGTAATATGCATTAAAATATGGGAGTTATTCGACCACAATCTGGTCTTTTATTTTATTGAATATTTTGTCTCCCACACCTTTTACATCTTTCAGCTCATCAATTGTGGAAAAAGATCCAAATTCCTCACGATGTTTGACTATCGATTCGGCCTTCTTTTTGCCAATATCTTTCAATGACATTAACTCCTCAGCGGTTGCAGTATTAATATTTACCTTTGCATTATGTTCCGCATTAGCAAAGCCGCCAACAAAAGATACCAAGGCTACAAAAATTAATATAACAGATATTTTGCGAATAACATCCATGTCAATTCTCCTTTCTAAAACAGGAATCCCATATTAATAATGTATGTGAATCTTATGAGTGAAGTTTGTTGCAGAAAAATGATGTGTTTGATGCATTTATTCTCCCCGGAAAATGATAATTTTACCTGAATATTTGACAAGAATGTTCACTTCTAAAGCAAGATTCTTCATTCCGCTTAGCTCATGAGTGATATTCGCATCCTACAGGCAAGGAAGAATCTGGATTTTGAATTCCGTCATTTAATTAATCCGCTTGGAAATCTCTGGCATTTAACAACTCCTGCCAGGCAATGTCAAGAGAAATATGGAGAATATTTCTTAGTACAATCGGTATTTTATCAGATCAATAATGTCTCCTGCCTCTCCAATACCACAGAATTAAGAATAAATCCTCCAGGAACACATAAGATACACTGTTTTCCGGTTAAGTTTTTGAGTAATAGTCCAGATACCATTCCACAAATTTCTTAATTCCTTTCTCAATAGCGTTCATAACGCCTCTCTGTCATTGACACCTTATATTGGCTCAATATCAGAAATAAATACTTCGGCAGCAGCGCCTTTCTGTAGAAGATCGATGCGTATAACAAGCTTGTAATGACCTTTTCTTTCGACGAGAATCCCCTCAATCCCCTTAAGCGGCCCTGCCTTTACCCTTACTGCTCTACCCTTTACAAGATATGAAAACTGATCCAGTTGAACATCGTTTTTCGCAAGCGACTTTAAATCCAGGATCTGCTTATCAGGTATTGGCGTAGGTACATCTATATCGGTGCCAATTATCCTTGTCACACCTCTTGTATATTTAACATCAAACAGACGCTCTTTATCCGTACACACAAACATGTATCCGGGAAAAAGAGGTATATCAACATATTTCTTTCGATCTCTCCTCCGGCTGAGCGTATGGACTAGAGGCAGAAATGTATCTATTCCTATTTCACGAAGAAACGAATCTACCTGTTTTTCATGCCTTGAACGTGTATGTATCGCATACCATTTCATAGAGTTACACATGATAATAGTTCAAACAAAATTGTTCAAGCTATAAATAATTC
>JANLHC010000357.1 GCA_024654465.1 Candidatus Scalindua sp. | reverse complement strand
ATATTCGTGTGGAAGACAAACTGAAAATTATTGAAATTAGTTGTAGAAGTGATATTGGTGGTGGGCCGGAGCATCTTTTCAAAATTGTTGCCAACCTGAAGAATGCCTTTGAATTTTACTGTGCATGTCCGGATCAGGGATCTTACTACAATAAAATAATAGATGAGAGTGTACCGGCTTTTAAGCTACCTCATCGAAATTTTGAAATAAAAAATCTACCCGATGGGCATGCAAAGTTTTTATTGTTTTCTTACTACTGATAGATGCCAGAGTGATAATTATGATAAAAAAAAAGGGGAGAACCATCACATATTGGCCTTTATACTTTAGCGCAAATGGATAGGGTGGCTTATTAGGCACTAATCACTCTTTAAATATTTCTTCCATTGGGAGGGCGTGAAAGCCTGCTCTTTTTACTTTGGAAGTTAAAGAATATCTAACTTTCCAGAGTTTTATACTCATTCACCGCCTTTCTGGCAGAGGAGCTATTTTACGTCATAAGAGTTATTGATTTCTTTAATACGACCAAGTATGATAATATCATACTTGGTCGTAAGGTATACGAGAAAATGAGGAGAAAAAATGAATGAAAGATAATGAAAAGGCTGAAAAAATTTGTATTACTATACCGCCTGATATGCTTATGAATATCAAAGGAAAAGTTAAATCTGGTTCGTATGGCTCTACAAGTGAGGTTATCCGGGAAGCCGTGCGTGTATGGCAAAAACAAGAAGATGAGTATCAAGCACGGCTTTTGCTTATTCGCGATCGTTTGGAACGTTCATCACATAGCGGTAAACCCGTGCCGCTAGATCGAGCTTTTAAGCAAATTGAACATTTACATCAACAGCGTATGGATATGGTCGGTAATGAAGACTTATAAAGTTAGTTTAACACCAGACGCTATAAGCGATCTCAAAAATATCTATGAGTATATTTCTGACAAAAGCGGCTACCCCTCTGTGGCGTGGGCTTATATTCAGAGATTAAAAAAGAAGTGTCATGGTTTAAGAACGGCAGCATTGAGAGGACAAAAACGCGATGATTTGCATAAAAATGTTAGAATTATTTCGATTGATAAGAGTGCCGTAGCCGCCTTTGAAGTTAACGAGACAGAACAAACAGTTACCATCCTTAATATTTTCTATGGAGGTCAGGATTATGACACCATATATAAATAAAACCTTTTCTGGGTAAGCGAAACGCCACCCTGGATATTATGTTAAATAAAAATACTATATACGTAACGTTGATCATGATCTCAGGTTTCCTGACAAGACTGATCAATATAAAGCAGCCATTGCTTGAAGTGGCAGGATGGAGGCAGTGTATAACCGCTTCTATCGCACGTAATTTTTATTACAATGATATGAATATATTCTATCCACAGGTATTATACGGCGGCAACTCAGAGGGCTACATCGGGGGGACAGAGTTTAATTTGTATCCATTTGCAGTTGCCATATTATATAAATTATTTGGTTTTCATGAGTTTCTGGGTAGATTGGTGTCAATAATGGCTTTCTCTGGAAGTGCGTATTTTTTATACAAATTGGCAAAGAAATATACTGGCAGTACATCAGCATTGATAACACTGCTCTTTTATACATTTAATCCTTACATATTTTTCTATTCCCGGTCATTTCAACCTGAATCTGCTATGCTGTTTTTTTCTGTCACCATGCTTTACTTTTTCTCTGAGTGGATAGACAGAGAAGGATGGTGGCGGTTTACTCTGATGACATTATGTGCAACACTTGCGTTTCTAACAAAACTTCCTACGATTTGCCTGGGTTTGCCATTGTTATATCTTTGCCTGAAAAAATACAAACTCTATTTCTTAATACAATGGAAGTTATGGTTATTTGCTGTTGTGAGTCTCTTACTTACATTTCTGTGGTACAGACATTCCGATTATATAAAAACAATAGAAGGTGGGTTGGCAATGAACTCCTTAAGTTTCAGGTATTATGTACTAAATGGTACACTACAGCACATATTTGATCTCTCTTTCTATAAAAAGGTATTCTATTCTGAAGTATTCGAAAAGGATTTGATATATATTGGAGGCATTTTCTTCCTTATGGGCATAATCTTCACTGTCAGGAAAAAAGAGTTGCGGTATATCCATTATTGGCTTCTGGCGATAATCATATACTTCTTTTTAGCTGCTAATGAAGTTGTGTGGCACACCTACTATACAATACCAATTATCGTTCCGGCATCGGTATTAATCGGGTATGCTATTACCAATTCACTCAAACTTATTAATGACTATAAGATAAATGGGACAAATAAATTTGTTTTACAAGCCATGTTCATAATCATGGTAGTCGCACTCCCTTTTATCAGTTACCATAAGATAACCGGAAGATATAAAGCGGAAAGACTTGAAAAGGATTACCCAATTCAAATCGTTGGCAGGATAGTGGATGAAACAACAGATGAAAAGGACCTCATAATAGGCTGTGTGTGGGGCGGGCCGGAAATCCTGTACTATTCCAATAGAAGAGGTTGGTCGATGGGCGTGACAAATTGTACCGTCGAGAGGGTGGAAACTTTCAGGAGGCAGGGCGCAGCTTATTTTGTTACTACCACGCAGGATATGATTGACAACAGTGTAATGAATTATCTAAAAAATAAATATGAAGTAATCAGATCTACCAATGAGTATCTTATTTTGAAACTATAGGAGAATATATGAATTATCATGATTTTCAGGATGACTCTTCCATTCTCAGGGAACTTTTAGCCTATCCTTTTATATCCATATGCCAGAATCACGTTTTCGTGGCCAGAAAACCAGGAAACGTGTAGCAAGCAGAGAGAAAAAGTTATTAATAACTGGAGCCGCGAAATTTATCAGAAAAGCAAATTAAATATTCTGGAAATCAGTTCCAGAAGTGATATCGGTGGTGGGCCTGAACAACTTTTTAAGATTGTAATTAATCTTAAGGATTGCTTTCAATTTTACTGTGCCTGTCCTGATCAGCAGCCCTATTTCAATAAAATAATAGAAGAAGGAATTCAGATTTTCGAATTGCCTTGTAGAAAGTTTAACATATTGACTTTTTTCAAACTGTTGAAGTGGATAAAAATGAATAGAATAACTATTGTCCATTCACATGGAAGAGGTGCTGGTATATACGCAAGATTATTAAAGCTGTTCAATAGAAAACTGAAAGTATTACATAATTTTCACGGTATACATATCAGGGCATATAGTTTTTCTCTTGTTGTTGAACGACGTTTAAAAGTTTTAACAGATAAGTTCGTATTTGTGTCAAAATCGGAACAGGAGATCGCTGTAGAAAACGGACTTGCCAATCGCTCACAAAGCGTTTTGATTGAAAATGGGATAGCCATAAATAATAATAAATGCTCGGAAAAAACAGAGCTTAAAGAGCATGATTTATTTGGTAAAAGTATTCCTAATAATAGTTTTGTCATAGGTATGCTGTCTCGGTTTGATAGAGTAAAAAATATACCCTTTGCCATAAGGACCCTTTCTGATTATTTGAAAAACCATAGTGATGTTTTTCTTGTAATTGGAGGAGACGGAGAAGAACGTAGGAAGATTGAACAGACAGTTGAGCAATACAATTTGCAGCACAAGGTAATACTATTAGGGTTTGTTCATGATATTCAGTTTTTTTTCACGCTTATAAATGTATTCCTGAATGTATCACTCGGAGAGGCTTTTGGCCTCTCAACGGTAGAAGCAATGAAATATGGAAAACCTGTTGTCGCTAGTAATGTTTATGGAAACATTGATGTCGTCAGAGACAATGAGACAGGTTTGCTATTTCCGCTTTCTCAACCTCCATTACTTGTAGAAAGAATTAATACTTTAAAAACTGATAGAAAGATATATGAATATCTGTCAGAAAATGCTCGAACTAGTGTTGAAAAACGTTTTGACCAGAAACGAATGTTGAGTGAAACCAGAGCATTGTATTATTCCTTTGCACATTAGAGAAAAACAGTTTGTATGGTATTATCTTTTCGTGCGGACAAAAGGTAGTCGTTTTATCCGGTAAGTTTGTAGTTATCACGGTAAATAAAATAAGAATCAGAGAGGCGTTGTGATCTGGCAATTACTGCCGCTGAAGATGTTGTTATCGCTATTGGGAAAAGCGGGGAAAGTTCTGAACTAAATGGCATCCTCTCTTCAATAAGGAGTGTTGATGCAAAAATAATTGGAATAATGGGGGATGTCAATTCTACATTGACAAGATATTCAGGCGAAGCATTGTAAACGAGTTGTTTAATATTTAATAGGGAGGATTGAATCGTGGACTATAAAGAAAGAATAACAGCAAGTGCAAGTGTGATGCTTGGGAAACCAGTAATTAGGGGGACAAGAGTAACGGTAGCGCTTTTACTTGAAAAGCTTTCAGAAGGAGTAACGATACAAGAGTTATTAGAGGCATATCCACATTTGGCAAAGGAAGATATCCTGGCGGCGCTATCTTATTCTGCTGATGTGATATCAAGGGAGGAACTTATTGAGTCTTAGGATACTTGCTGATGAGAGTGTTGATTATAGAATTGTGAAGGCACTAAGAAATAAAGATTTTAAAGTTATATCGGTTGTGGAAGAAAACCCGGGAATACCAGATAAAGATGTTATAGATCAAGCAAAGGAGAATAATGCTCTATTGCTAACGGAAGATAGTGATTTTGGAGAATGGGTTTTTGTTCATAAGGTAAAAAACATAAGTGTGATTTTCTTAAGATATAAAACTGATGAAATTGATAATATTTCTGATTCGCTGGTCAGAACACTTATTGATTACGGCATTTCTTTATCCGGTAAGTTTGTAGTTATCACGGTAAATAAAATAAGAATCAGAGAGACTTTGTGATCTGGCAATTTATATTTGTATATTAAAGGGTTTGGATGAATATAGATATAGAATCTGAAATAATAAGGGTCATTGATATCGAAATGAAAGGTCTTTCTCTTCTGAGGGAGCATATTGATTCTTCCGTTAAAAACGCGGTAGAAACTATATTCAACTGTAGAGGAAAGGTTGTACTCACAGGAATGGGGAAGTCCGGTTTGGTAGCTAAGAAAATAGCATCCACCATGTCAAGTGTTGGAACTCCTGCTATCTTCATGCATCCTGCAGAGGGAATGCATGGCGATTTGGGAATTATCGGAGTTGATGATGTGGTTATCGCAATTGGAAAAAGCGGGGAAAGTTCTGAACTAAATGGTGTCCTTCCTTCAATAAAGAGTGTTGGTGCAAAAATAATTGGAATAATGGGGGATGTCAATTCTACATTAGCTAAATACTCAGATGTAGTTATTAAAATAGGAGATTTGGAAGAAGCTTGTCCTCTCAATATGGCTCCTACAACCAGTTCAACAGTTACTATGGTATTAGGTGATGCAATGGCGGTTGCCTTAATGAAGATGAGGGACTTTGATTTGGCAGATTACGCACTACTTCATCCCGGTGGGCAGATTGGTAAAAGGTTGACGATGAGAGTCTCTGATGTCATGTTAAAAGGCAGTAATAATCCAGTAATCAATATCACTGAAAGTGTCAAAAATTGTATATCAGAAATATCTAGAAAATTTGCGGGTGCGGTTTCGATTGTTGATAATGATGGTAAGCTTATAGGGCTTGTCACAGATTATGACATTAGAAAACATATCGAGAAAGAGGAGAATATTTTTTCAATGGAAATTAAGGATATAATGAATCC
>JANLHC010000356.1 GCA_024654465.1 Candidatus Scalindua sp. | reverse complement strand
GGCACAGAATCGTGCTAAAGGTATGTTGGATGCCGGAAAATCAGATGTACCAATAAATATCTTCGACAAGATTGATAAAGATGGTGATGGCAAAGTTGATAAAGTTGGTCTCGATATCGCTGATCACGGTCGTGCTGATACTGTCGATGAAAGGATAAATCAATTACTAAGTAAAAAAGACACCAACGGTAACGGTTCGTTGGATGCCGCAGAATTAGGTGTGCCTGAAGCTGCTTTCAAACGGATTGATAAAAATGGTGACGGTCAGGTCGTTATAGGAGAACTCAATATCGATGCTCGCGATAAAATCGCTGCACGCAATCGTGTAGATGCTGTCAATGAAAGGATAAGTCATTTATTAAGTAAAAAAGACACCAACGGTAATGGTTCGTTGGATGCCGGAGAGTTAGGTATGTCTAAAGATGTTTTCAACAAGATTGATAAAGATGGTAACGGTCAAGTTGGAAGGTACGAGCTCAATGACTCTGCTCGCGCTCGTGCAGCTATTAATGACCTGCTAGGTAATATTTTGCAAGACAAAAAATATTCAAAATTAGATGCCACTGTGTAATCTCTATTCTCAACCAAAAGAAAGTGATGAAGAGTGTTGTCAACTGCAGACCTGACCGCATTCTTCATCACTGAACATAATATTCGTGAACATTGCATACCACTCCTTGACATCGTTCATTAATCTCAATCAAACCATCTTTGCAATCCAATATAAATAATAGTAGCTCCTACTCCAGCGATACATAGAAGTCGCCTACCATTTGACACCAGAAAGTTTACACACTCCCCGGACAACAGGCGCGGAGGACAAGAAGCCATAGATGTCACGGAGAAAAACAAAAACAGGTAACAGGTACAAAAAGTTTTACAAAAGACCTAACCCGAACCTTGCAACCCGCAACTCGTTCCTCGTTTTCCCTTGACTTTAACGATGTGTGGTTTTACTATCTCATTTCATTCAATTCTTAAAGTACAATAACTATACCACATAGAGTGATGTGGAAAAGTTGTCTTAAATAAAATAGAACAGCAAATAATGTAATCTCTCAAGACGGAGATTAGATATCAAAGAAACTCTAGACCTTATTGATAAACTGACCATCCAAATAGAATAAAGCAATTTCCTTTCATTTGATTCAAACTAAGGAGGCTGAACATGTCAGACCAGAGACCCACCGATGAATTACGCGAGGAACATGCGCATGTGCTCAAGAAATTAGACGCACTGGAAAGAATCGTTACTCACCCTGACAAACAGCCGGAAACGACTGCAGAACTGAGAACGCTGGCCGCCTTTTTCCAGACGGAGTTCTGGGTACATTTTACCAAGGAGGAAGAGGCTTTATTCCCGGAAATGGGCAAGTACACCCTCGTAGGTAAGGGGCCTCTTGGTACCATGCTGCGCGAGCACGTTGAGCTTCGTGCAAGTAATGAGCTTTGGCAGGCGGCGGTTGCCGGTTATCTGTCCAACACTGATGGCTCTGAGTTTATTGCGCCGATGGCAGAGATTGCTACTCACTTTGCCTGGATGCTGCGTGACCACATCAACAAAGAAGACAACTCGCTGTTTGTCATGGCCGAGCAATGGCTAAAACCAATCGAAAAACAGAATGTCTCCCGGCTATTCCGTGAAATTGAGGCAGTGAAACAGACATAATGTTAGTTTTGAATACAAAAATGTTTTTAATCAATTGATTAACCTTCTTAAGAATTTTTTTATTTTCTGATTGCCAATAAAGATAGTCCTCCCAGGCATTTGGATGAAATATTATTTTCATTAATCATCCTTAATTAATTCTCTCTCTGTTCCCTTTCCATCATAAAAACTTTTGATGCTCTCTCTTAGCCTTTGAGCATTTTTAGGGTTTTTTAAAAGGTACGACGTTTCCTCTATTGATGAATAGTCTTCATAAGAAACCAGGACGAGGTTATCACGATTTTTTCTTGTAATAATAATTGATTCATGATTTTCACAAACCTTATCCAAAGTTGATTTTAAATTTCTCCGTAAGTCACTATAATTTATTGCATTCATATCCACTCCTTTAAAAAATTAATAATTTTGAACTGTACTTATTTGAGTACAATAATGCAACTGGATTTTAGTAAATTGCAAGGTCGCTATTGCGACAAAGGACTATCCTTCGACTCCGCCCAGATGACGTCACACTGAGCGGAGTCGAAGTGTTATCAACATTGAAATTCCTATACATAAATTTAATTTCCTAAAAGAGTATGGTTTTGGAACTTTTTTAATAATAAAATTAACAAATAAGTACACCTATAGAAGAAACGGAATATGGTCAACTTTATGAAATTAAAGGAAAACTTACCGGTCCTTATGGAATAAGTCTTTCTGTTTGTACAATCTGGATGGTAGAAACAGGTATAAGCAAATTTATCACAATGTATCCTGATAGAAAGGAGTAATAAGGTAGAATATAAATTATTTAATGAAATCGTTCTGACAAAAGATATTCCTGAAAAAAGATTAAAAAAAAAAGGGAGACGTTGCAACTATCGTGGATCATCATCCTGTCTCAAATGGTGAAAATGGATATTCACTGGAAGTATTCGATGTCCTTGGAAACACAATAGCCGTTATAACTCTGCCTGAATTGGCAATTGAACCGTTAACCGAAAATGAAATATTCAACGTTCGTTCTCTGGAAGTTGCTTAAAATTGTAATATAATCACCAAATAAAAAATCATTTAACCCGAACCTCGCAACCTGTAACCCGT
>JANLHC010000355.1 GCA_024654465.1 Candidatus Scalindua sp. | reverse complement strand
GCCATTGAGGCATCAAAACAGTGTGGCCGTAACACGATTACGGAGATTGGAGAAGTTGTTGATTTTGACAGTATCCTTAACGCTCTGGAAAGTTACGACCTCCCCCTCTTCGCCTGCAATCAATCTGATTCAAATAATCTTAAAAATACGTTGCAAGAACATCCAAAACCAAATAGTATAATAAGTTTTATTGGTCCGGAAGGTGGATTTACATCGAACGAGATAGAAATGGCAAATAAAGTTGGTTGCAAATTTATCAGCCTGGGAAGTCGAATTCTTCGAGTGGAAACGGCTGCAATTGCTGTTTCTGCAATTCTTTCATATCACTATTCAACCTAGTTTTTTTAACGTTTTGAAATATTATTATGTTATACGCAGTAATTATGGCAGGAGGTTCAGGTACCAGGTTTTGGCCCTGGAGTAGAAAAAAAACACCAAAACAACTCTTGAAGATCACAGGGCAAGAGACTATGATTAAACAGACTGTTGATCGTATTATTGGCGAGATTCTTCCGGAGAATATTTATGTTGTAACGACGTCTACCCTGGCTGAGAGTATTGAACAAGAGCTGTCTCAAATACCGGCAAAAAATATTATCTCAGAGCCTTTTGGCAGAAACACGGCCGCATGTATTGGTCTTGCGGCAACCATAATTTCAAAGAGAGATTCCAATGCCGTCATGGCCGTAATGACGGCAGACCATATAATTGAACCTCCTGATCTTTTCTTAAAAGCGTTAAAATGTGCGGAAGAACTCGCAACAGAAAAGGGTACTCTTATTACGTTCGGAATTAAACCAACAGAACCATCGGTAAATTACGGCTATATACAAAGAAAAGAAGATGTAATCAATCGGCAGGATTTTCTGGTTTACGAGGTAAAATGTTTTACTGAAAAACCGGATCGTATTACAGCAGAAAACTTTTTAAAAAGTGGAGTATATTACTGGAACAGCGGTATCTTTGTCTGGTCTGTAAATACAATATTAGAAAATATAAAGACTCTTATGCCTGACTTGTATCAGGGCCTTGAAAGAATCGGGAAATCGCTGGAAACCCCTGATGAGCCAAGCGTAATTTACCATGAATATGAACGATTTGATAATATTTCAATAGATTATGGCATAATGGAGAAGGCATCAAATGTAAAGATAATTGCAGCCGATTTTACCTGGGACGATGTTGGTTCCTGGCTTGCCGTTGAAAGATTAAACAAATCAGATGAAAATGGCAATACAATATTAGGTAAACATTGTGGTTTTAACACACAAGGAAATATAATTATTGGAGACAATGAACGCCTGATAACAACAATCAATGTGTCTGATATGATTATAGTGAATACGAAAGATGTTACTATGGTTTGTAACAAAAATAGTGCTGAAGATATTAAGAAACTAACGGAACTCTTAAAAGAAAAAGGTTATAGCGGTTATCTATGATTTTTCACAACTTGAAAAATTGACAAAAAAACAATTTATAAAACACAATAAATCGGTTACTATAATAGCCGTTTTTAAAGCAAATAATTTTTACTTTTCTTTCAGGGCAACTGCAACTAGAATGTGTTATGGAAATTAATAGAAATACAATAATAAAAAATCTGGTTAAGAAATATCCTCAAACCATGGCTGTATTCAGGAAATACAATCTTGTCGTAGCTGGAGGCGTAAGGGGACCAAATGAGCCTCTGGCATTTTTTGCGAAAGCACATGATGTGGATTACGACGAAATAGTTGAGGAATTGAAAGTTGCTATAGAAAAAGGTGTAGATGAAAACGCTGAAAAGGTAGAGTTAGTAGAAGATAAAGTTTATTCGAAATTTTTCAAAACAGCTCTTATAATGGCATTGACGATAGGGGTAGCTGTTGGCGCAATCATATTAACCGATATTGGCTCAAAACATAATTTCCATTCTGTAGTTCATTCTCTGGTACAAACACATGGTCATGCTCAACTGTTTGGATGGGTAGGCCTTAGCATAATCGGCTTTGCGTATTATATCGTCCCCCGAGTTAAGAACGTCGAACTCAAATACCGTGAACTGACAACTGTATGCTTCTATCTCATGGCCACAGGGACAGTTTTAAGGATACTTGTTCAACCGTACGCCAATAAAATAACCAGCTTTTTCCTGCCAATCTCCGGTCTGCTGGAATTCCTGGCAGTTGCAATATTTGCATTTATTATCTTCAGTACCGTCCTTGCGAGTAAAGAAAAAAGAGAGGCATACGATAAATTTATCATGGCAGGTGTTTTATGGTTTCTGCTGTGCAGTGTAATAAATTTGTTTATGGACGGATATATGCTTGTAGCGGGCACAAACGATATTCCAAAAATATTTTACAGTCCTTTTGTACACGTTTTTCTATTGGGATTTGTTTTCATGTTCATATTTGCCGTAAATATAAGAACGGTGTACGCCTTCCTTGATGTAGGTACGGCCAGGATTGGCGCCATAAACACCACATTCTGGCTCTTAAATCTAACCATACCTTTATATTTCATAGCTCACTCTTTAAGTTATAAGTTCCCATTTTTAATACCAATTTCAAATCTTACAGTTTATTTAGTCGCATTCAGTATTTTACTGTTTGTTTATGGTATCAGAATCTTTGAAAAATCCACGCAGGAACTTGATGATGTTATAATGGATAGAAGCTATTCAAAAACTATCAGGACTGCTTATGTCTGGTTAATTATTGGCGTGCTTATCCTGGGGGCAAAACCACTCTTTACGCCATTTTCAGAAGCACAGTATTTATTAAATGGCGCAGCAAATCACGCCCTGACAGTTGGTTTTATTACGTTTATGATAATAGGATACGCATCAAAGATGGTCCCCACTTTTAAGGGCGTCGATATGCATAGCATAAAGCTTGCTAACCTATCATTTTATCTCTTAAACATTGGATGCTTCCTCCGGGTTTATACTCAGATAATGATCGGGCTCTCACGTTCGGAAGATTTTTACTACTCTCTTATAGGATTTTCAGGCTGGATTGAGCTGACCGCAATCGGTATCTTCGGGTACAATGTTTGGAAGACAATGAACGCGGAAGACGAAGATATTGAAGAACCAGTGGAAATGTTAACGGAAATAACAGGGGACACAAATATTGCACATGCAATCGATCAGTATCCTGAAATTCTGGAGGTATTCCTGGAATTTGGGTTTAAACAACTCGCCAGTCCCGTTGCAAGGAAAACGGTGGCAAAAATGTTTACGATTAAACAAGCAGCTAAAATACATCCGGTTGAAATAGATAGCCTTCTTAAAGCTATTAATGAAAGAATTAAAAAATCATGAAAATACCGAAAAAAATCATATTACTTGTAATAGTTGGTTTTCTGTTTTCCTATTCTTGTTTTGCACAAACAGATGAAGAGCATTCACCGACAGATGAAAAACTTTCACAAACCGCTGAGGAACATTTTGAAAGAGGAGATAAATTTCTTGCCAGGAAACTCATTCCGGATGCAATTGATGAATTTAAAAAAGCCCTACCACTACTGAAAGAAGATCAAAGTAAACTGAAAGCTGAAATATTTGCATCACTAGCAAATGCGTACAACTGGAAGGGAACACACAAAGCCGCAATTACTGCGTGCAATAAAGCACTGGAAATCAACCCTGACATCGCCAATGCGCATTATGATCTGGGATTTGCTTATAGAGAAGAGGGAAACATGGAACTGGCAAAGAAAGAATTTGCACTCTATAAAAAATTATTGAAGCAAGAGGGTGAATACATCGAAATCCCGGAAAAACCAACCTCAGAGGATATTGAAAAATTGATTACGGTTCATCAGCAAAAAAGAGCAGCAGGCAAGCCCGAAGACACATCTCCAAAAATAGACACATTTAAAAGCGCAAAAGCTTTAGATAAAATATCGAATCTACCAGGAACAGATAAAACAACACAGCAAGCTTCAATAGAAAAGCTTTTGAGGAAAGGCGCAGCATTTTATGATGAAGGTAAAATTGATCTGGCAATTGGCGTATTCAAAGAAGTACTTGAAATTGATTCTGAGGAACCAGAGGCTCATTATAACCTTGGCAACGCCTATGCAGATAAGGAAATGTTTGATGAGGCCATAGCAATGTATAAGGACGCAGTAGCATACAATCCCGAATTTGTAGATGCATATTTAAATCTGAGTACGCTATATTTAGATCTGGAGTTGATCGATGAAGCAATTTCCTTATGTAAACACGCCGTAAACACTAATCCAAATGATGCATTTTTATGTTTCCACCTTGGGGAAGCATACGCCATGAATCTTCAATACAAAGAAGCAATTACAGAGTATAACAAAGCTATGACCATAAACCCTATGGATCCGGAAATACAATATCGGCTAGCTGAGTCTTACTATGAGATCGAGCAGTTTGACATGGCGTTAAAGCACGCAACACAAGCCGAGGAACTGGGATATATAACCGATCCCGACTTTATGGTTGATTTGAAGAAAGAAACTGGTACTGAATAATCATATCAACGGTAATAAAATGATTGTCCATTAAGCAAAAGACGAGATAGAAATAATAGGTTTCTCTGATCTCAACGAATGTGAAACAATCGAAAGATTGTTTCACATTTTTGTCATACGGTAATGGAACAATGTCTTTTGTTGTTTGAGAAACCTGACTCTCGTTAAACCTTTATCATTTTCCAAGGAAACAGATCCTTTTTTCACATACAACGAACGGGATCTTTTACCATAGGAAAAGATCAAATCGATGTCGGCAAACGTTATCCCATACTACCCCAATTCAGCATCTAATGCCTTCCGCAATGCCCAGTTTGCCATTGCGACCGAGTAACTAATACTTTCCTTAAAATCGTATTCCGACATATTAATAGCCTGCTATTTAATAGTAGCCTATTATTTTACCTGTTAGCTTTTGCAGACGAGTGAGAGGAATTTTAAAGTAATAAATGAGGAAGTGATTCAGGATATGTATATGAAGCAGTCTCAAAATAAAGAAGGGAGCTTGTGTTTGAAAAACGCAAGCTCCCTTTTACTTACAAAATATTATATTAATTCTTAAACTAAAGACTATAAGCCATCTTGTAATATATAGGTATCCGTTCCACCTGTAACACTAGTATCATCCAAATATATGTTATCTCTCGTAGTACCATCTGAGGCATACCAACCGGCAAGAGGAGAGTTAACAAACTCTACATGGCCATCGACGTAAACTACATTTTGGCCTCTACCG
>JANLHC010000348.1 GCA_024654465.1 Candidatus Scalindua sp. | reverse complement strand
ATATTTCTCTTATATAATACAGACCATGTTTTCGTTAACAAAATCTAGTGAAATGTATATGAAGATAATAGGCGTATTAGTTCTGTTAGTGATGTTATTTGCAGGTTCATCTCTTTGTGCGCAGGGAGAACAACCTGTAGATGCAAACCGGCATAAAGCACAGGAACTAGAAAACTTTGGTGAATATCTTAAGGCTGCGGAGATGTATGAAATATCTGTGCAAGCAGAAAAAGATTCTCCAGATTCGATAAAATCAAATATAGTGACAGGCCTGAATCAAGCCGCTTACTATTATTCTCTAGCCGGTCAATATAAAACGGCCACCAACAAAATCGAAGAAGCGTTGAAAATAGCCGGAAAACTTGATCGGGAAGATCTTGTTGCCGACTGCCTCAATCGCTTTGGGTATTTTTACAATTATTTGAAGAGGCATGATGTTGCTATCAAGTATTATCTGGAGGCTTTGGATATATACAGAAAACTGGGACAGGAGGGTAAAATTGCCACAGGCCTCAACCACATCGGAAATACTTACAACTTTTTGGGGCAACATGATACGGCAAGAGAATATCTTGAGGAAGCCTTAGCTATAGATAAAAAACTGGGCCGGGAAGACAATACTGCTACAGACCTCGAAAATATTGGCAAAGTCTATGAAACCATTGGGAAATATGACAATGCCATTGAGTACTATGAAAAAGCCTTATCCATAGACAAGCAACTGGGGTTGGAAGAAAAAATTTCAAACGGACTTAACAACATCGGTAATATTTACAAATTATGGAAGCAATATATTACCGCCATCAAGTATTATGAAGAATCTTTAGATATATATAGAAAATTGTGGAAGGAAGATAGTATTCTCTTTCTGCGCAGGATTAATAAGATTGGTGATATTTGCAAATCTACGGGTCAATATGAAAAGGCTATCAGGTATTATATTGAGGCCATGGATATATACAAAAATCTTGGCCAGAGTACTAACGTTGCTGACTGCCTCAATAATATTGGCAATGTTTACCACTCTCAGGGGCAACATGAAAAGGCCGTCAAGTATTTTGAAGATGCTTTAGGTATTGCCAGAGAGTCGGGGCAGGACGATAACACTTCTATAAGTCTAAATAATATTGGCGATGTTTTTAATGCTCTGGGGCAAAATGACAAGGCTATAGAGTATTATGAAAAGGCTTTAGGTGTAGACAGAAAATTGAGTGAAGAAGTGGGGGAGATCCTTATTTCAAAAAATCTTAATCTGTATTACCGCTTCTACTGGAACAAACATGACAAGATTATTTATCCCCTTGAACAAGTTCTGACCAATAACGAAAAAATTGGAAAAGATACCGATATCTACAGAGACCTCAACAGAATTGGTATAGTTTCCATCTCACAGGGAAAATATAAAACCGCAATTGAACACTTTAAGGAATCGGTATCAATAATAGAAGAATTACGTAAAAACGCGACAGGAGATATACGTAAGCGCTTTTTGGATGATTTATTTTATGCCTATCAATTGCTGACCTCTGCTTATATCAAAGATAATGATGTTTCTTCTGCCTTTCAGGCTATTGAACTCATCAGGGCAAAGATTCTGATTGAAAGATTTGCAGAAAGTAAGAAACTCATTAAAAAGCTGGAAAAATGGATTTGGCAGCAGGAGATAGAGGAAATCCAAAAAATGTTGGATGATGACACGGTAATAATTGTCTATGCAAACGTTAGCCTGGGAAATATAGTACAGATTACTATTACGAGGAAAGAGATAATTGGAAAGGAGATATCTTGCAAATCCTTTGTCGCATATTCCATTGACAAATACGACTCACCGATAAAGACTTTATTAATAAATCAACGCAGTCTCAGCGAAAATAAAAATGATTTTAATAATATTATCAACTATTACGGCTCTTTATTAAAGGAATCTCCATTGGCGGATCAAAGAGGCAGAGGGGTGGATATTTACGGACCCAGGGAAAGTCCTCATAAAGTAAATGCCAAGGGGATTGGAAGAGCATTATATGAACTACTTATCGAGCCGATGGAAGAACAGATTAAGGACAAGAAAAACCTGGTGATCATTCCGGATGGAATTATAACCTTTGTGCCTTTCGGAACTCTTATAGATGGAAATGGGCAATACCTGGTAGAAAAGTATAGCATAAGCTACATCCAATCTCTGGATATACGTAAACTCATCAGGGAACGAGAATACGATGAAGATCGTAAACCGTTATTGGCATTTGGAGGAGCCGTTTATGAAGACTCTGATTTTAAGACAGAAATGGTCGAGAACAAGGCCCAGCTGGCTGTCTTAACAAAAAACATTTATTCTGATCTTGAAAATATCCAGACAGATCTTTTATTGAAAACCTTTTATCCGGATATTGATAATATTCGATCTGTTGGAAATGCCTACAGTGTCCTGGGCCTCTCTTCCTGGCCTGACTTGCCGGAAACATTGAATGAGGTTAATCATATAAAAAGAATAATCCATAAGTCAGATCTCTTTACCGGTGAAAATGTAACGGAAAAAAATATAAAGGAGCTGTCCGATGACTGGAAATTCTATGATTACAAGGTGCTTCATTTTGCAACTCACGGTCTTGTTGTTCCGGGGGTGCCGGAGCTTTCAGCTCTGGCTTTTTCACAATTCAAAGAAATGGGAAAAGAAGATGGTTATTTGCGTACCGAAGAAATTGCAAAAATGGAGGTCAGGGCCGATCTGGTTACCTTGTCAGCTTTTGATACCGGTTTGGGAGAGATTTACGAGGACGATGGTTTTACCAGGCTAATCCATTCCTTTGTTTTATCCGGTGCCAAGGCAGTTTCTGTATCACTCTGGAGAGTGGCAGGTGACTCTACCTCACAGTTTATGGCAACAATGTACGGTCTGGTTCAAGACAAGGGTATGAGTTATTTAGATGCCATCACAGAGGTGAAACGCCAATTTATCGATGGTAACTTTGGAGAGAAATACAAAGCACCATATTACTGGGCGCCATTTGTGTATTATGGAAATTAGGTGATTAAAAGGTTTCAACTTTTTACATAATGCTCTGATCTTGGGCATGCGCCGCAATCCGGGCAATCGTCTGTAAAGCAATCAGGCGTAAACTCCTGTTCAAAAGATTTATTCCTCTCGCTTATCAGAAACTCTTTTATTAACCCACAGCTAAGATGCTCCCATGGAAGAACTTCATCTTCTCTTCTTTCTCTAGATAAGTAAAAGTTTTCATCCAGGCCAGTTTTCTCAAATGCAACTTTCCATTTATCATAATCAAAATGATCATCCCAGGAATCAAACCTGCATCCATCCTGCCAGGCGTGAAGGATTACTTGTCCCAGCCTTCTGTCGCCACGTGCAAATATTCCTTCCAATATGCTTCTCTCCGGTTTGTTAAATTTCACACGAATTCTTCTGTGCTTGATCTTATTCATTATGATGCGCTTAATTTCTTTTATTCTTTCCAGTGAAATCATTGGTTCCCATTGAAATGGGGTATGGGCCTTGGGGACGAAGGTTGATATCGTTATATTCACGTTTCCGTATGAGCCTTTAACCTCTTTCTTGAGACTGGAAATTTTGTAAGCCAGATTTGCTATCTCTTCAACGTCCTCATCTGTCTCAGTAGGGAGACCAACCATAAAGTATAATTTAACTATGCTCCATCCCTCTTTGTATGCCTCTTTAACACCCGCGAAGAGATCGTCGTTTGAAATATTTTTGTTGATTACCTTTCTGAGCCTTGTAGTCGCAGCTTCAGGGGCCAATGTTAAGCCGGATTTGCGTACCGTATTAAGAAGAGAAGGCAACTCGACCAACTGATCAGAAACCCTCAGGGAAGGAAATGCTATATTTACTTTCTCTTGATCGAAAGCTTTTCCCATGCGGGCCATCAAATCTTTCAGATGCGGATAGTCGCTTATTGACAATGCTCCGAGAGATATTTCGTCGTGTCCCGTGTTACGATAGCAATCTGTGGACATGTTAAGGATTTTATCCACCGAGCGTATTCTGTTTGGTCGTTTTGTCATTCCTGCCTGACAGAATCTGCACCCTTGTGTGCAGCCCCGCATAACTTCAATTGAGATGCGGTCAAAGACGGTCTGTACATATGGTATAATTGGTTTTTCAGGAAAATATGCTTTTCCTAGATTGCTGACGGATGCGCCATGTACAACAGGGGGTACATCTGGAAGGTTTGGTTCGATTTTGTTTATAACGCCGTCAGGATCATAAGTGACATCATAAAGAGAAGGGGCATAAAGGTTTCTCATCTCTTTGACAAGCGAGACAATCATCTCCTTTTTTGACAAATTTTCCGTTTTTTTAAGTGCCTTAAAATTTTCGATAAACTGAGGCAGTTTCTCCTCTCCATCACCGACAAAGAAGATATCAATATAATCAGAGATTGGTTCCGGAGTAAGTGCCAGAGGCCCTCCTGCAATAATTAACGGATCACTCTCAGCTCTTTCTTTACTTTTCAACGGTATCTTTGCAAGGTCCAGCATGTTAAGTACGTTTGTAAACGACATTTCATATTGAAGTGAAAAACCAATAATATCAAATTCTTTTAAAGGCCTGAATGTCTCCAGAGAATATAATGGTATATCGTGTTTCCGGAGAGCAGTTTCCATGTCATACCATGGCGCAAATACTCTTTCACAAGCGGTGTCTTTCCGTTCGTTTAAAAGACCGTATAAAATCTGCATGCCCATATGTGACATTCCTATCGCGTACGTATCCGGAAAGGCCAGAGCAATGGTAACGGCTATATCATTGTCATCCTTTTTGATGGAATTCCACTCCTCTCCAATATACTGTCCTGGCGTTTCCACAAAAGGCAGAATTTTGTCTTCTACATAACTACGAATATCATCCATAAAATCCATCCTTCGCTAAAGCTACTCTATTCCTCATTCTTACATTAAATATAAATGATAAAGCTATAAAAGATGATATCAGGGAAGATCCCCCATAGCTGATAAATGGTAATGGCAAACCGGTAATTGGTGCAAGCCCTATTGTCATGGCGACATTTATGAGTATTTGAGCGGCAAACATTGCGGTAAAACCTGTTACAATCAACCTGCCATAAGGATCCCTGGTGTTTAATGCAATTCCTATACAACATGCAAGAAAAACCACATAAAGGCACAGGAGTGCACCGACTCTATAAAATCCCCATTCTTCAGCTATAACAGAAAAGATAAAATCTGTATGCCCCTGTGGAAGGAAATTAAGCTGACTCTGCACGCCTTTGCCCCATCCGCTTCCCAAACTGCCACCGGAACCAATCGTTATTAATGATTGAATCCTGTGATAACCTGTTCCCCAGTTACTTACCGTATCGGGCCAGAGAAAACATACTACTCTAGTCTTCTGATAGGTATGGAGCACAAAATACCAGAAAAAAGGAATTGTGGATAAAGTGAAGGCTATGATAGTAAACATATACCGGGTTTTGACACCGGCAATGAACATAATTGAAAAAAATACAGGAATCAGGATCAAGCTTGTACCAAGATCCGGCTGTTTCATAATTAATGTCATTGGCAGGAGCGTCAATGCTAACGGAAAGATAATGCCACTAAATCCCGCAATACTCTTTTTGTCTACAAAACACCTTGAAAGGACTAAAACAAGGGCTATCTTCATCATCTCAGAAGGTTGTATGGAGATAGGGCCTATCATCAACCATCTTTGTGCACCATATACTGTTTTACCAAATAACAAAACTAAAAACAAACAAAAGAGAACTATTAAATATAAAATATATGAAATCTTTCCAATTGAATAATAATCAACCATTAACAAAACAGAAAAGACTGTCACTCCAACTCCTATCCAGATTAATTGCTTAAATGCGAAACTCTCTGATGAAGCGCTCCATACAAAGAAAAAACTGGTAGACAGGAACAGACATACTACTAAAAATATCAGCCAGTCAAAATTTCTTAAACCAACGAGACGATACATATAAACAATTTTCCTCAACCTTTTAATTTTTGTTTGCCGGGTACTTCTGTATGTGGGCGCTCCCACTTCGTTGTAGATAATGAATGTGGGTTCGTTCACTCTCGCCCGGACAAGCCATCTACCCTACAGACTAGATTCCAATCTGCGTCAGAATTTCTCGAACTATAGGACCGGCAACCGCACCCCCGTGCCCTTCCGTATGCTCTACTACAACGACAAAACAGTATTTCGGGTTTTCAAAAGGGGCGTAGCCGATAAACCATGCATGGTTTTCATTTTCCCGTGCTGTTTGAGTTGTTCCGGTCTTTCCTGCTACTTGCAATTCTTCCAGGCCGGCCTTCTTAGCAGTTCCATCGGTGACCACCTTGCGCAATGAGTTTTTTATAATATTCATATTTTTTTCTGATATGTTTATTTTTTCTGTCAGTTCGTATTTATTGTTTACTAATATATTACCCTTATAATCGGATATTTTCTGAAGGATATGAGGCTTCGTATACCAGCCACCATTTGCAATCGTGGCTATCATCTTCGCAATTTGTATCGGTGTGACCAGCATTGCTCCCTGACCAATCGACAAATTTATCGTCTGGGAAATAGACCTTGCTTCTGGGAAATTTCCTTTCTTTTCATAAATCAGTCCAACATCTGTTGTCTTTCCCAAACCAAAATTTTCCGCCCATTTTTTTAATAACGTACCTCCCAGGATTTTTGCCGTTTGAAAGAAGAAAACATTACATGAATATTGTATGGCCTCTTCAACATTCAGTAAGCCGTGACCATTCCTTGTATTACATCGAAAACGAATATTTCCAACTTTCAATGATCCGTAACAGGGGAAGTGAGTGTTTTCATCTATTTTGTTTTCTTCCAGTGCCGCAATTGCAGTGATTATTTTAAAGGTTGATCCTGGTGGTAAAACACTTTGAATGGGTCTATTCAGGAAGGGTTTAAGATGGTTTTTGCTGAGAGCTGCGTAATCCCTATTAAGCGTATTTAAGTTATATCTGGGGAATGAAGCCATCGCTATGATTTCACCATTCCGCGGATCCATGACAATAACGGAACCCTTTCTCTTCCCAAGTGCTTTTTCCGCTATACCCTGTATTCTGGTATCGATGGTCAGAAAAATGTTATTACCGGGTATTGAAGGTCTTTCCAGGATAAGTTTATCGGCACGCATTGTATCAAGAGTTACTTCTTCAAATCGCTCTCCCGGAATTCCCATTAACCTTGAATTATATATCTTTTCAATGCCGCTTTTCCCAATTAAGGCATCCATTGAAATTGCCTTTTGAGTTAAAAATTCTGACTCTGATTCACCACTGTTTTTAAGACTGTCAAACCATTTTTTCTTAAAATTATAGTTTCGCATCTCTTTTTCACTCATCTTTCCAACATAGCCTATTACATGTGAAGACATATCGCCCTGAGGGTACAATCTTACCGGATTTGTTTCTATCTGTATTCCTGGCAGATTCAACATCTCCACTTCGAACTTTGCAACTTTTTCCCAAGGTACGTTAGAGGCTATTGAGTGTGGCACTGTTTCTTCTTTTATGCGTATTTTTCTCTCATTTCTCTTTTCAACGGCATGCTTGATATTTTCTATGTTTTTTACAATTTCTGTAGCTTTATTGAAGACATCGATATATGGAATATCAAGTAATCCAGCGACCTTCTCTACCCACGTTGCCTTATCAATATGACATTCCTTGCATAGGCTATGGTTTAATGCCGGGTTTTTAACCTCTGATACTCTGGGTAATATGTTTTGCTTAAAGCATGAGTGTGTGTCAAACAGCTTTTCATACATAACGGTGAGTTCAAAAGAGTGTTTGTCTATCGCTAAAACAGAACCGTTCCTGTCATAAATTGTTCCTCTTAATGTATCAATGTCAACCGTTCTTATTCTTTTGTTATTGGATATACCACTGTATTTTCCACCTTGAATCATCTGTATGTAAAACAGTTTGCAGAAGATTACAAAGAAGAGTACTGATATAGTTCCAAAAAGTATTTTAAAACGTTTCTTTTGCATTATCTTGTTTTTCTTCTTAAAGACGGGAATCCGAATGAAGAGTAAAATCTGTTGAGCAACCAGAATGCCGGAGGAACAATAATTGAATTATAAATAGCGATAAGAGGGCATTTCAATACCATAGGTAATAAGCCTGCCGAGGTAAATGATATTGAAAACATAAAAAGATAGAGAAAATTATATATTATTGAAATTATAAACGTAACTGAAATTTGTGTAGCCAGGTGCTTGCCATAAATATTATCTTTGATCATTGATATCATATATCCCACAATAACAAACAAAACGGTATTTAAACCGAATAGGCCTTCTGAAAAACAGTCTTTAGCAAGGCCTATTGTCCAGTTCGTATGCAATGATCTTTCGAGCTTAGAGTTTAATGAATGAAAAACAAGAAAAATGATAAAGAGATCAGGTTGTATGCCCAGAACACTTATGTGTTGTAATAATGTCGTCTGGATTAATGATATGCAAAGAATAACACTTATTATGGTAATCCATGGCATGGGAATATCTTTGTAACGTTAAAAAATGTCTTTAAATCGTATATTATCATAAGGGATGGTATTTTTCAATTTATTGATAATTTACTTCAGGTCCGGAAATGCTTTCAACGCTTTGTTTCTTAATTACTAATACATGCTCTATCTTTGAAATAGCAACTCTTGGTTTGATCTTAATGTCTTTGAAAAGTTTTGCATTTTTCTGTTTGACCTCAATAACATCACCTACATAGAGAGACCTTGGGAATGCTCCTCCGATACCTGATGATACAACCTTATCGGACTCATTTATTTCTGTCTGCCTGGGCACATATTTCATTATACATGTGCCATCGGCGGTTCCCTGAACCATTCCCTGTGTCCTTGATTGCAAAAATCGTGATGGAACATTGGACGCAGGATCAGTAATCAGAATAACCCTTCCGGATGAACGTCCTATTGCTGAGATACGACCTACAAGAGCATTTCCGAAAACGATAATGTCACCGACTGAAGCGCCTTGCTTCGTTCCAACATCAATAATAATACTTTTTCTAAAGTTCGAGACATCATAACCTATGATATCCGCAATTATCGGTTTTTCATCACTATAATTGTTTCTTTTAAATATTGATACAATTTCCAGTTTTTGCTTATATGTATTTATATCATCTTGCTGTTTTACTATTTTGTTTTTAAGGAGGAAGAGTTCTTTCTCCATCTCTTCGTTTTTTTGAGCGTTACTTGCGACTGATGCCAGCTTTTTAAAACTATTCTTAAATAAATCAGATGTTTGAGATATTATCTTTTGAACTGGTGCAAGGGGTGACGCAACCGTCACTTTGATGTTGTTTGTTATGCTTGCCGGTATGGTTAAAAGCGATATGGATATTATGACGAGAATGTAAATTATACTACTTTTAATTGATCTGCCAAAATCAGGATTCAAGTTCCCTGTCCCATAAAACATCCTTATATAGATCAAGATCTTCCAGAAGTATGCCAGTTCCTCTTGCGACTGCCGTAATAGGTTCTGCCGCCATCGTAACCGGAAGTCCCGTTTCTTCGGCAGCCAATTTATCTAAACCTCTGAGCATTACACCACCACCAACCATAACCATGCCCGTAGTTAGCAGATCTGAAGATAATTCCGGTGATGCTTTTTCCAGTGTCTTCCTTATGGCATCTAAAATGGCGTCTGTTGCAGGCAGAAGCGCTTCTCTTATCTCTTCAGATGTAATAGTGACTGCTCTTGGCAATCCGGCAATGGCATCACGACCTCTGACTTCTGCTGTAAGTTCTTCTTCTAATTTGTATGCTGAACCAATTTCAATTTTAATTCTTTCTGCTGTTCTGTAGCCAATATCCAGGCTATAAGTACGTCTTACGTAATGGACTATTGCTTCATCCATCGCATCACCGGCAATCCTCAAGCTTTCATGCGCAAAAATATCACCTAATGAAATGACGGCGACTTCTGTTGTACCGCCTCCGATGTCGACTATCATACTGGCAATCGGTTCTCCAACGGGAAGCCCTGCGCCAATAGCGGCCGCTTTGGGTTCAGATATTAAATAAACCTCTCTGGCGCCTGCCCTTTCCGCAGAATTCACAACGGCACGTTTTTCTACAGCAGTGATACCGGATGGAATTGCGACTACGACTCTTGGCCGTATCCCCCACTTCCTCTTGTGCACCTTTAAGATAAAATACTTAAGCATCGCTTCTGTAATATCAAAATCAGCGATAACACCATTCTTCATCGGCCTGATTACCGAAATGCTGTTTGGTGCCTTTTCCAGCATCGCCTTGGCAGCTTGACCAACAGCCTTGCCGTTTAATAACACTTTATTTGTTCCGGGTTTTACTGCAACCACAGATGGCTCAAACAACACGACTCCCTGACCGGGAATACATACCAGCGTATTCGCGGTTCCCAGATCGATGCCCATATCTGTGGAAGCCAACCCTAACAAATAATCTAAAGGATGCATGGTTTTGTTATATTTTTTCTGAACTAGATATAAGCTAAAATTTTACAAAGGTTTACGTCAGCGATTATACGTGTGCACCCCTAAATGTCAAGTGAAAATTCTCCTTGTCAACGCTGCGAAAAATAGTACAGCAGTTATTGATAAACATAAAATCGGAAACACATCACCGTGGTTTGTGTACCATGAGTTTACAGAATTTTCAAATCTGATCTTGTTACACAATATACCTTCTATCTCTTTGTACTTTCCTTCCTTATCCAAGTAATCATATATTTCACCGCTTGGTGCAATAAATGAAGAAATACCACTATTGGCAGCCCGTGTAATACTGATCCGGTTTTCAACAGCCCTGAATACCATTACTGCCAGATGCTGGTCAAGTTCAGAGCTGTCATGAAACCAGGCGTCATTTGTAATATTTATCATAAAGTCGGCACCGTCCTTCCTGAATTTTCTTACTAAGGGTGCAACCGTATCTTCATAACATATTATTACTCCAAATTTACAATACCTGTCGTCTTTTCTGGTATCAAGTTCAAACATTGTCCTCTCTCCTCCTCCACTCAGACTTACACTATAAGGTACCATATAAGAGAAGAATGAAAGCCACTCTTCAAAAGGGATGAATTCTCCGAAAGGCACAAGATATATTTTGTCATAACGGTCTACATATTCTCCGTGTCTGTCAAAATAGAAAGCCGTATTGAAATACAAGGCATTAGCATTCTGTACATCAATGGCCGTACCTCCTAATATCAAGTTAGCAAAGGTAGCGTCTGTTATAGTCCGGACCGATTCTTTAGACAATCTGTCTATCTCCCTGTCAAGGAGTTTCGGATCAATATTAAGAATGCCAGGGACCATAGTCTCCGGCCAGACAATTATGTCAACGTTCTTCCCGGCAGCTTTTAGTGACAGATCTGTGTATTTCAACAATATTTTTTTCTTCTCTTCTTTATCCGCCTTGATCTTGACACCTTGTGGGACATTTCCTTGAACAACACAAATGTTGGGACCTTCCGGCAATGCGAGATTACTTCTTAGATCAAAATAACCGTAGGCCAGAACCAAAGATATTAAGAAACAAGGTATAATTATTGTGATCCAGAATACTTTTCTATTTTTATCAGAAAAAACGGTGGAATCCATTTTTGATCCGTGAAAACGTTTAAGCAGGAATTGTTCTATCAAATCTGCAATTGCCGCGTTAACTACAACGATCAGAAATGATATGCCATACACGCCGGTAATGTCGGAAATCTGTATCAACGGTAGATGTAGATATTGACTGTGTCCGGCAAAAAACCATGGAAATCCAAAATAGGGAAATGATCTTAAATATTCAAACGTCACCCAGGCAAACGGGGCGATAAAGAGATGCGGAAGCCGCAGCCACCTGCGCAAAAAATGTATGACAAGACCAAAAACGTAGAAGTAAAGGGCTAGGTAAAGAGCTAACAGTATCCACCCAAAACCGGTAACAGACCAGAGCCATGTTAAGTTGAAAATAAAAAATAGAAGACCGGTTAAATACGAAAACAATCCTGCCCTGTATCCAGTCGAAATTATTATGAACCACGGCACCAAAGCAATCCAGGCCAGATAGCTTATGCATGGTGATGGAAATGAGAATGAAAACAGAAGAATTGTGAGAAAAGAGAGAAAGAGATTTACGTAAAAAGGTTTTTTATACAATATGATTTTCCCAATATGGAGTGCATCATCCGTGATGATGGGTATTAAAGCAGTGACACCCGCCTAACAGACTGGCGGACAGGCGGTCGCTGCACTCCAAAACTAAAACAGGTTTACTAAAGCAAACTGTCTGTCAACATTACCTCTACCATATCGCCTGCGTTCAGTTTCTCGACTGACTCACTGATAATTAGCAGGCCATTAGCCTTAGTTAATGAAAACAGATCTCCGGAACCATGCCAGTCTACGAGAGAAACCTTCCAGCCGGAGCCGTCCTGTTTTAATAAAGCCGGCCGGTACTCGCGACGCTTTTTTTTGATCTTAATCTCTTTTTCCAATTTAGCATGGATTATCGGATGTTTATAAGACGTATAGCCCATCATTTTTTTTATGCATGGCTTTACAAACAATTCAAAGGTAACAAAAGTTGATACAGGATTACCCGGAAGCGCGAAAATTAATTTATCACCCTTCATGCCAAATACTGTGGGTTTACCGGGCCTGAGGGCTACTTTCTCAAAAAATATCTTAACACCAAGGTCCAGTAATACCTCCCCGACAAGATCATACTCCCCCATTGATACTCCGCCGGACAATATCAATATATCTTTCTTTAAACCCTTTTGGATCAATTTGTTTATATCACTTTTGTTATCATTAACCTTGCCAAGGATCTCGACGTCCGTGACAATCTGTCTGGCCTGGGCAGCCAGTGAGTAGCTGTTACTATTTCGTATCTGCCAGGGCTTTGGTTTGCGGGTAATCTCTACTAATTCATCACCTGTTGAGATAATACCAACACTCGGTGTTGCATGCACCTGAACATTGCTTTTGCCAACTGCCGCAAGAATACCGGTTTCCTGAGCTCTTATCCTTGTTCCCTTGGAAAGGACCGTTTTGCCTATACGAACGTCCTCTCCCTTCCTGGCAATGTTTATCCCTTTTCCTATTTCCTTAAGGATACGCACCTTTTTGTCATTGTCTAAAGGCGTTGTTTCCTCCACCTTTACAACAGCGTCTGCGCCATTCGGCACTACTGCACCCGTCATTATCTTCGATGCCTGTCCTCTACCAACCTTTTTCTTCGGGTTATATCCGGCACGTATACTTTCTATGACTTCAAGCTCCACCGGCGGGTTTATATCTTTCGCGATTACAGCATATCCGTCCATTGCAGATCTGTTAAATGGCGGCATATTTAAATCTGACTTTATGCTCTCAGCCAGACAAAGTCCGGCAGCGTTCTCAAGTTTAACTTTTTTCGGTGGTAGTTTTTTCCCCTTTTTGAGAACAATCTTTAATGCTTCATCAACACTTATCATAATCTCTCCTTTTATTTTCAAGTTCTGTAGGAGCAATTCATGAATTGCCCTACAGGTTTTATTATATGTTGTTTCTATAATCAGCAGCTTTCATATAATTCCGGTTTATTAATGATGTATCGGAAGTTTTTCTAAAAAAATGTATTCGTACCAATACTAATTCTTTAACGAAATATTGTCAATGTAGATTTTCATGTT
>JANLHC010000346.1 GCA_024654465.1 Candidatus Scalindua sp. | reverse complement strand
GGAGTTTTTTATGAAAGTATCTGTCTTTGATACATACGTCGTAAAGAAAAACGGAATGACAATGCATTTTGATATTATCGTCCCGGAGGATCAGCCCCATGAAAAGGTCATTCAATATGGTATTGAATATCTAAAAAGGGTTGGACAGGAGGGTCAACCACTCACAACGAAAGAATGCAGCTTCTGTCATATAGAAGACGCGTCAGAGGATGTTGAAAGTGCTATTAAGGAGGATGGTTATTACATTTACGAAATGGAAGAATGTAATTGAAAAATACTCCGCCCACGATCTTAATGCGAGGTTAACATGGAATTTAAAAAACTGACTGACAATATTACAATACCGGTTCTAGGTCTTGGTACGTGGCGTTTAGGAGGAGAAGTTGAAGCAGATACTACTCAGGATAAAGAGCATATTTCTGCAATAAAAACTGCAATCCAATTGGGAATAACTCTTATTGATACCGCAGAATCATATGCAAAAGGCCATGCAGAAGAATTGGTTGGTGAGGCGATTCAGGGTTTTGAACGAAGCAGCGTATTTATTATTTCGAAAGTTTCTCCTGAACACCTGAAATATAGTGATCTTATTGAATCTGCCAGAATGAGTTTAAAAAGGCTAAAGACCGATTACCTGGATTTGTATCTGATTCATTCGCCTAATCCGGAGATTCCAATCCAGGAAACCATGCGGGCTATGGACCATCTAATTGAGAAAAAACTCATCCGTTTTATTGGTGTTAGTAATTTTTCTGTTGAACAGATAAAAGAGGCACAGAGATATACGAAAAACAGAATTGTCGCTAACCAGGTTGAATACAACCTGCTTGTCAGAAATAGCGGTCATGTAACCAATGACATGGAGTCTCAGATAATTCCATATTGTCAGAAAAATGATATCCTCATAATTGTGTGGAGACCCCTGGCCAAAGGTGCACTCGCAAGACCCGGCTTTAAACTCCTTGATGAGTTGTCCGAAAAATACAAAAAAACTCAGGCTCAAATTGCTTTAAATTGGCTGATTTCAAAAAAGGGGATTGTTGCCGTAACGAAATCATCAAAAACCGGCCACCTGAAAGAGAATTTTGGGGCAATAGGTTGGAGGCTGAGGCAAGAGGATGTCGATAGATTGGATAAAGAATATATAGATTAACATGAAATAAGATCAATACTATATGGAAAATAAAATATGAAAGAAGATAGAAGCACGAAAGGGTTCTGGCTCATCTTTGTAATGATTTTGATACTTGTACCACTTTTTATGTTTTCTCGTGAAGCGAAAATCAAAAGAGATAAAAAGGCAAAAGAAGAGGTTGTTCGCCAAAAAGAAAATGCATCAGAACTAATTCCTATTGATGAGGATAACGGAATGGACATTGTTGAAGAAACAAGTGATTACAATGAGTCTCTTTATAACAGTGCGTCGAAATTCAGGATGCATATGAAGTCTCTCAGTGACTATGATGATGAATTAGCAATTTCAATCGAAAGGCAAAGCTGGGAAGATATCGGTAAGTACGCGATGCTTCTTAAGAATACTTCCCCACTACTCTTTACCGGTAAGGGAAAAACAGAACTGCCAAAAGAATTTGTTATTCTAGACGCCTTATTCCATTTCCAATCACTTGCGGTGGCAGAGGCGTCTCAATCAAGAGAAATGGTCAAGATGAATATAGAATACGAAAAATTACAGAAAACATGTGATGATTGCCATGAACGTTTTAAAGAAAAAGAGTGATGTCCGATTTGGACATTCTATAATGTACTCATTCATGACTGTGACGGAATGGAGTTATTTATTTGATAATGTATATTAATGATTATAGAAAGGTGAATTAAATTGATGATGAGCCGTACTACTTACACTATTATGATTGTTTTTTTATTGTTTATACAACAGGTTATTTCCGGTTGTTCGACAACGGTGACAAAAAATTTACAAAAGGATAATTTGCATAAGATAGAAACGGACTTGGTTAGCCAAAATCTCTACCAGAGTAAATGTGCTCTGTGCCACGAACTGCCGGATATTAGTGAATACTCCTCAGATGAGTGGACAAGTATTATTGACTACACACACGATACAAAGGCTGCAAGAAAGTTTATAACAATAGAAGAGGCGGAAAAGATAAAGGGTTATCTTAAAAGTATGTAATAAGCCGGATAACGAGCTTTTTGTACACATGGACTGATAATGTCATAAGCGGTCATGCAGTCGGCAGAGAAATATGGATTTAGTCACAAGCACAATATGGATCAGCTAAATCGTAGATAGAATTCAGCTAAATCGTAGATAGAATATTATTTGAAAAGTTTAGATAGGGAGAGGAAATGAGAAATTTATTGATAACAGTAATAACTATTTTGGGGGTGTCTTTATCCATTACTTCATGTAAAAAACCAGAGGAAGTGAATGTCGAGAAAGTTGAGAACACACAAAATGAATATCTTACAGATTTCAGATTAGTGAGGGAAATGAAAAAGGCTGCTACGGCAATGAAGAGATTGAGCAGAGGAGTGAAAGATAATGATTGGGTGGAAATAGATATATGGACACATGAAATTAAAGAAGGTATCGGCGATAAGTGTGTGGAACTTTATAGGGCTGAAAACAATGATGTTCCAAGTGAGTTCGTAGCTTCGCGTGATAAATTTGTCAGTGCGGTAGACAATCTAATACTTTGTAGCAAGAATCATGATGACAGTAATTCAAAACGAGATTATGATATGCTAAAAGAGTCTTGTGATGAATGCCATGAAATATTTAAAAAGGAATTGGAAGGTGAATTGAAAGTTAATAATCTAAC
>JANLHC010000151.1 GCA_024654465.1 Candidatus Scalindua sp. | reverse complement strand
GATTGTGCCTTTTTTAATTGATGGTAAAGTACCGGAATCTCATAGATACAAAATAAGATGTTAGGTTTTGTCGGATACTAAAAATTAAACAAGTTGTTTAAAAAATGATCTGCTGGTGTGGGAAAAAGTTCTGTGTAATTCAGTAATTATTGAGCTATATCTCAGAATCAAAAGGTTTGGTTATGAATGTCCTCTCAGACATTAAATATTGATGTACTCCTGCTGCCGCTTGTCGGCCGCTGTAGATAGCGCTCACAACCAGACTTGCGCCCAGTTCAGCATCACCGGCAGCAAAAATTCCCGGTAAACACGTCATCTGATTGCCATCTATCTTTACCCTGCCTCTTTTGTCAAGTTCAAGCTTCATGTCCATAAGAAGGGGGCCGTGCTCACAATGTTGAAATCCAATTGAAATGAATACCAGATCTGCAGGAATAGTTTTTTCAGAACCTGGTATTTCAGTATAAGTGCCGCGTGAACCATCCACGGGTCTAGTCCAATCAAGTTCCGCCACTTTCAGCCCGGTTAGATTACCGTTTTCTCCGACAAACTCTTTTGTCTGATATTTCCAGAACCGTTCACAACCCTCTTCCTGAGAGGAACTGGTCTTGAATATCTTTGGCCATTCCGGCCATGGATTGCAGGGTGGTCGCTCTTTAGGAGGAACGTCCTGATAATATATATGTGTTACACTGGCAGCTCCCTGACGGATGCTGGTACCGATACAATCTGACCCGGTATCACCACCTCCAATGACTATGATGTTCTTTCCTTTGGCTGTGATCACTTCATTTTCCGGGATGATATCACCCGCTATTCTTTTGTTCTGTTGAGTCAGAAAAGGCATTGCGAAATGGACACCATTTAAGCCCCTCCCGGGGATTACCAGATTTCTGGGGATTTGTGCGCCTACACATATAACTACAGCGTCAAATGTCCGTGACAAATACATCGCCGAGATATCGACTCCCGCATTGACCTGCGTTTCAAAAGAGACACCTTCTTCTTTCAGCTGCTCCAGCCTTCTGTCAAGGACACTGCGATCTATTTTATAATCGGGTATTCCGTAACGTAACATGCCTCCAACCCTGTCATCTCTTTCAAATACCGTAACGTCATGGCCTTTTCGAACTAATTGCTGTGCCGCCGCAAGCCCAGCAGGTCCGGAGCCAATGATAGCTACACGTTTGCCTGTTTTGATTTCAGCAGGCTGAGGTTGTATCCAACCCTCTCGCCAGCCTCGTTCTGCAATCTGTTTTTCAATCTGCCTGATGGTGACAGCTCTCCTGTTAATTGACAATGTACAGGATGCTTCACAGGTAGCCGGACAAACTCGTCCGGTGAATTCAGGGAAGTTGTTAGTTGAATGTAATAGTGCCAATGCCCGTTTCCAATGGCCTTTGTAAATAAGATCATTCCAATCCGGGATTCTGTTCTTTACCCCGCATCCGTATGAGTGGCATGACGGAACTCCACAATCCATACAACGACTTGCTTGTGTTTCCAACTCGCTGTCAGAAACATTATTTTCAAATTCTTTAAAATTCTTTATACGCTCATTGACTGGCAGTTTGACACCTGGCTGCCGGTCAGTTTCTAGAAATCCTGACGGTTTACCCACTAAAGACCTCCTCTGTGGCTAAGACCAGATCATCATCACGGTGTTCTTCCTGCCTGATCCGCTCCAGTGATTGCTTATATTCCATTGGCATAACTTTAACAAATAATGGCAGACGGCTATCCCAATTATCGAGAATGTCTTTTGCCCTGATACTCTGAGTATATTCAAAATGTTTTGCCAATAGCGTGTGTAGGGCATTCTTATCATCCTCTTCCCATACACTCTCCAGATCAACCATATCCAGGTTGCACTTCATGCCGAACCATTCATGCTCGTCGTAAACATAGGCGATGCCTCCGCTCATTCCAGCTCCAAAGTTGTTACCTGTCTGTCCGATAACTACTACCGTGCCTCCTGTCATATACTCACATCCATGATCACCAACACCTTCAACGACAGCCGTTGCACCACTATTTCTAACCGCGAAACGCTCTCCTGCCATACCGTGGAGAAAAACTTCTCCTCCGGTAGCACCATAGAGGATCACGTTACCTGCAATAATATTCTGATACGGTTTGAACGTTGACTCCTTAAAAGGGTTCACTATAATTCTTCCTCCGGACATTCCTTTTCCGACATAATCATTAGCATCACCTTCCACACGTATCGTAATGCCGGAAACCAGAAACGCGCCAAGGCTTTGTCCTGCATATCCTTTTAAATTCAACTGGATTGTATCTTCCGGGAGTCCGGCAGATCCATACTTTCGGGTGACTTCACTGCTGAGCATTGTACCCACAGTTCTATTAATATTGCGTATTGGAATGTCTATTACGACCGGTTCCCTTTTCGTTAATGCGTTTTCAGATAGTTTGATCAATTCATTATCAAGCGAGGTGGATAATTCATGGTCCTGTTTCCTGGTACAGTGTAAGACCGTTTTGCCATCAGGATCAGGGTGTGCTAATAGCGCACTGAAATCCAGCTTTTTAGCTTTCCAATGAGTTATCGCCTTTCTCACCTCGAGTTTATCTACACGTCCAACCATATCATCGACTGTTTTAAAACCCAACTCAGCCATGTATTCACGCATCTCCTGAGCAAGGAATCTGAAGAAGTTTTCAACAAATTCAGCCTGTCCATTAAAATTAGCCCGTAACTCCGGATTTTGAGTTGCCACACCAACCGGACAGGTATTCAAATGGCATTTTCTCATAAGGACGCAACCTAGCGTAACCAGAACGGAAGTACCAAAACAGTATTCTTCAGCGCCAAGCAGTGCCGCAATAACTATGTCTCTTCCTGTTTTCAGTTGTCCATCCGTCTGTACGACAATTCTGTCACGGAGGTGATTGGCCACCAGCGTTTGCTGTGTATCTGCCAGTCCAAGCTCCCATGGCAAACCGGCATGCATAATACTTGACCATGGTGCAGCACCGGTACCTCCATCATAACCACTGATCAACACTTGATCTGCCTTGGCTTTGGATACTCCTGCGGCAACTGTGCCTACGCCTGCAGCCGCAACCAGCTTTATGCACACCTTTGCTCTGGAGTTAGCACAGTGGAGGTCATAAATTATCTGTTTTAAGTCTTCTATAGAATAAATATCGTGATGAGGCGGAGGAGAAATCAATGAAACCCCCGGAGTTGTATGCCGCACTTTTGCAATCTCAGGACTTACCTTATGTCCCGGTAATTGACCGCCTTCACCCGGCTTAGCACCCTGAGCCATTTTGACTTGAATCTCTTCCGCATTTACCAGGTACTCACTGGTTACCCCAAACCGACCGGACGCAACCTGTTTGATTTTGGAAATCTTCCAGTCACCGTTCGGGAGTTTCTTAAATCGTTCAGGATCTTCTCCACCTTCGCCTGAGTTACTTCTACCGCCAATGCGATTCATTGCAATAGCAATAGATTCATGTGTTTCTTTGCTGATTGAACCAAATGACATGGCAGCAGTCATAAATCGCTTCATTATATTTTCGACGGGTTCAACTTCATCTATCGAAATTTTTTCACTATCTTTAAATTCAAAAAGGCCACGTAAAGTTGCCAGCTCCTTTGTCTGCCCATCAACAAGCTGTGTAAATTCTTTGAATGTTTTATAGTCGTTGTTACGTGTTGCCTGCTGCAATTTATAAACAGTCTCCGAATTCCAGAGGTGTTTTTCTCCACCGTGTCTAACCGAAAAATAGCCTCCAACATCCAGAAACTCATCAGGTTTACCCTCAGGTGGAAAAGCATTACGATGCCTGGCATAGGCTTCCTGTGCAATTTCTTCCAGACCGATACCTCCAATACGGGACGCCGTATCACAGAAGTATTTATCAATTACTGATTTGTCAATTCCAACAGCTTCGAATATCTGAGATCCGAAAAAGCTTCTAATTGTTGAAATACCCATACGGCTAAACGACTTTAAAAGCCCTTTTTTAATCGCTGAAATATAGGCATCCATTGCTTCTTCCGGATCTTTGTTGTCAACCATAAACTCCTGTTCCGCCATTTCTCTTACCGTGCTGAAAGCGACGTATGGACAAATCGCGTTGATTCCAAACGCAATCAAAAGAGAAAAGTGCATAACTTCTCTTGTTTCACCGGTTTCAATAATCAGTCCGCATGAGCTGCGCAAACCCCTCTTGATCAGGTGGTGATGCAGGCCTGAAACGGCGAGAAGGGAGGGAATGGCACAACGGTCTTTACTTATATGCCTATCCGTCATGACCAGTATATTAGCGCCATCGGAAATATGTCTTTCCGCTTTTTCGAAAAGTGAATCCATTGCTGATTGTAAAGCCGCACCTCCACCTTCAGCATCAAAAAGAATATCGATTTTTCTAACCATCAAATCAGGATGATTTGCATTTCGAATACGCCACATATCTGTTGGCGTTAAAATGGGGTGAGACAATTTGATCTGTCTGCAGTGTTCAGGTGTTTCTTCAAGGAACCCGCCTTTTTTCCCGATGTAATTCATCAGGGACATCACAAGTTCTTCGCGTAGCGGGTCAATAGGGGGGTTCGTTACCTGTGCAAACAATTGTTTGAAATAGTGAAATAACAGTTGGGGCTTATTAGACAGAACTGCCAGTGCGTTATCATTTCCCATAGCACCGATTGGCTCCTGTCCCCGGTTTGCCATATGAGAAATTGTAACATTGATATCCTCATCAGTATACCCGAACGCGTGCTGCTGTTTTTTCAGCACCTCCATATCGATATCCGGTACCCTTGAAGGGTTAAACAGTCCACGAAGTTCAATCAGGTTTTCTTTTAAATAACGACGATAGGGCGCCTGTCTTGATATTTTTGCCTTAATTTCATTATCAGGAACAATTCGGTTTTGTTCTAAATCAACCAGAAACATTTTTCCGGGTTGTAATCTACCGCGTTGACGTACATCCTCCCCCGGGATATCAAGAACACCGGTCTCAGAAGCCATGACGATCATACCATCATGAGTAACTGTATATCGAGCGGGTCTTAATCCATTTCTGTCCAGTAAGGCCCCGATAAATCGACCGTCAGTAATAACAATGGCGGCAGGGCCATCCCACGGCTCCATAAAAGAGGCATGGTATTCATAAAACGCGCGTTTATCTTCACTCATATAATATTTCTTACCACAGGCCTCAGGGACCATCATCATGGCAGAATGAGAAAGTGATCTGCCGGCCTTGATGAGCAATTCAAAAACATTATCAAAAACAGCAGAATCGCTTCCGTATTCATTTTGAATTACAGGTTTTATTTTTTCTATATCGTCACCTAATAGTTCCGATTCCAGATTCATCTCGCGGGCCTTCATCTGATTAATATTTCCCCGAAGAGTATTTATTTCACCATTATGCGCAAGGCACCGGAAAGGTTGCGCAAGGTTCCAGGCAGGGAAGGTGTTTGTACTGTATCGCTGATGAATTATCGCAAACGCTGATGTAAAACGCTTATCGCTAAGATCAGGAAAAAAAACAGGTAACTGGCTTCCCGTCAGCAATCCTTTATAGACAATAGTTTTATGGCTGAAACTGCAGACGTAAAACTGACTGAAATCTTCATCTGTCCACGAAGAAATTTCCTTTTCTATACACCGTCTGACAACGTATAGTTTTCTTTCTAAATCCTCGCCCTCATGATTATCGCTTGTTACAAAAAGCTGATGTATTGTGGGTTGTGTTAAACGACTGATTTCTCCCAGGGAACCTCCATTACAGGGAACGTTTCGCCATCCAAGAAGTTTGCAACTTTCAGCCTCAACAATTTCCTGAACCGCTTGCCTGCATTTCTCAATCTTGGCTTCTTCCTGAGGCATGAAAAACATACCTGCCCCGTATTTTCCGGCAGACGGTAATTCGAGCTCTTTTTCGGAACAAACCTGACGAAGAAAGTCATCCGGAATTTGCAGCAACAGCCCGCCTCCGTCACCCGTAAGCTTGTCACTCCCGATAGCACCGCGATGCTCTAAATTTATTGAAACCTGAATAGAGTTCGAAACGATAGAATGGGTTGGCGTTCCATCTATATTCGCCACAAAACCGACTCCACAGGCGCCATGCTCGCATTTCGGATCGTACAATCCTGATCGTTCGGGTTGTCCGGCTAAATTCACATTTTTAAAATTTTTAATTTCCAGCATGTTTAATATATTTCTTTTAAAAACAATTTAATGCCAAAATCGTCGTAGCAATGAAAATATTATTTTGCTACTTTGTAAGCATACAGACTAACGATTTCAATTTGATAAGTTTTATTAAGGTCCTGACAGCCTATAACTGCGCGTGTTGGCGAACATTTGATATATTGTCTATAAATATCATTCATCTCGCCCCAATAATCAATATTCTTCATAAAGATAAGAGAATTAACAACCCTGTCCATGTTGGTACCAGCTTTTTTCAGCGCACCCTTAACGTTTTCAAATATTAATTTGAATTGGCCTTTTGGGTCTAATGTTGGTACTTCACCGTTTTTGCCAATTGGTATAAACCCTCCACAGCAGATTTTAACTGCCTTAATTTTCTGGAGACGTACCACATCTTCCTCAAACCAATCACTCATTAACCCAACTTGCCTTGCAGGCTGCTTACCCCCAATTTTTCTGCCATCTGCGATGACTAAATCAAGAAGTTTATCCCTTGCGGCAAATGATAGTTTCTGTACGTCCTCTACAGACATTGTATCCAAATCCTTTAATGTATAATTCTTCTGTTTTGCTTTTGCCATTGATAATTCCTCTCCTAAATTTATTACGCTATCTAGACAGATTTACTGCTCATTTTACTCTGTATTGACAGCCAG
>JANLHC010000149.1 GCA_024654465.1 Candidatus Scalindua sp. | reverse complement strand
CTTTTGCCTCCAGGTAATCACAATTTTGTACAGCCGTTTCTCCTAACGTCACCAGAGATTTTTTTATCTTTGCATTGTAATTCTTTTCAAGGTGCGGAATGAGTTTCATCCTAATCCTGTTTCTCAATTTATCTTTTTCAATATTTGTCGAATCAACTCTGTAAGAGAGATTCTCCCCTTTCAGATAAGCAATGATATCCTTACGCCATGTAAAAAGCAGGGGACGAACAAGGCTGATTGTTGAAATTGGTGTAAGTTTTCGCTTTGTCCTCATACCACTCACGCCTGTAATGCCGGTGCCCCGGATTATTCTATGCAAAATAGTTTCGGCATTGTCATCGGCATTATGGCCAACGGCAATAACATTAGCACCCAGCTTTTCCGCTGTACTTTCAAAGAATTTATATCTCTCATCCCGTGCAGCCTCTTCCAGTGAGATCTTACGCTCCCGTGCAATTTTTCTAATGTCCCTTTTTTCAGCAATGAGCGACACTTCATACTTTTCTGCAAGAGTGTTTACAAATTGTTCATCTTCATCTGATTCTCTGCCCCTGATTGAATGATTTAAATGTGCGATAAAAATTTCAGAATAAGGAGGATTTATTCGATTTGTATTATGAATAAGACTCAGCAGAGCAACAGAATCCGGTCCACCGGAAACGCCTAATAAAATCCTGTCATTCGCACTGAAAAGACTGTATTCCCTGATTACGCCAGCAACCTGTTTTCTCAACTGCAACATGACAAAACTATATCCCTCCCCGTGAAGCAAGTCAAGAGTAGAAAATATTTGACATCGGTTGGATGTTAAGTAGAATTAACGTGTTAATTTATCTCGGCAACCCGCCTTTGAATCAGATCATAATAATGGAAGATATTAAAAACAGGCTTAAGTTATTAGAAACAGACCTGAAAAAGCTGGACAGCAGGTTGAAAAAAGGATTTGCGACAGGAACAAAAAAAGACTGGGAGCATATTTTGCACCAGACCAGAAAGATTGAAGAGTTAGCAATCTCGCAAATAACAATTCTAAAACTTCAGGACAAAAAAAAACCACGTGATCATAAAGGGGGGAAAAGCCATGAACAAAAAAAGCGCTAAACATCTGTTCATATTCACAACTCTAATAATATCTGTTGGATTACTCAACTCAGGATGTTTCAGGGTAAACAAAGGTTTTTCACGGAAGGACAAAAGCGAAAGTCGCGGTAGCAAAGAAGACAGAATGAATACACTGGAAGAGAAAGTGGAAACTTTATCTTATAGCCTGGGAAGCCTGACTACTGAAAATTATGAATTAAGGAAAAATTTTAGTGAACTGGAGGCCGTCAAGAGCCAGTTGAATAAAGAATACACACAAATAAAGGACACGCAAGCTGCCCTTGAAAAAACACAAGCATCGGATAAAACTGCACGTAACCGTCTAAAAGGAGAATTGGCAAAAACAAAAGTAGCACTTGAAACGATCAAACAGCATTTGGCGGAAATGGAATCGGAGAAGAATAGCCTCAACGCAAAACTGGAAATGCTGGAGGCGACCAATGAGAGAGCCACAAAAACAGAAGAAGTTGTTGATAAAACCGCAAATATTAAAGTAGAAAATAATACAGAGCATAGTAGAGAAAGCCTGATAAAAGAAACGCAGGAAAACGGCAAAAACACTCTTGTCGAAGAGCTGTTAAGTAAAGCAATTAGCCTATATAGAGAAGAGAGTTTTGAAGATGCAATAGCAAAATGGGAAGAAGTTCTGGTGCTTGACCCCAGTAAGCTGGAAGCAAAATTTAACATAGAAATTGCACAGGACAGGATTAAGGAAAAACAGATACAAAAAGATTTAGAAAAAACCCGTATCCAGAAAAACAGGTAAGGTATGAATCGGTTGAATACATAGGAGGAAATTGACTTTTGGCAAAATGGAAAGGTAAAGTAATTGGCGCGGGACTAGGATTTCTTTTCGGTGGTCCTTTTGGAGCAATCCTTGGCACTATAACAGGAGATTTTTTTGATAAGTCGCTGAAACGGATTCCCACAGGAAGACCCTCAGGTAATCAGGAAAGATCCTTAAATTTCATAACACACTTAGTCGGAATACTTGTATCAATCGCCAAAGCAGATGGACGCGTAAGTACACAGGAAATCAATGTAATAGAAAGGGCGTTTGTAAGTTTTGGTTTTAAGGGAGAAGACTTAAGTTTTATCAGAAGTTTAATAAACCAGACCTCCAGAGCAGACTTGGATTTACGGGCAGTGTGCTATGAATTCAAACAGTATTCCAGCTACGAAGAGAGGCTCTCTTTATTGCGGATCGTCTATCTGGTCGCGTTTGCCGATAAAGAATTGCATCCAAATGAAGAGAGGATGATTAACGATATTATCGGACTTGTAGAGATCAATGTGGACGATGCTTTCGAAATACGAGCAGAATTTTGCAGTGATAGCGACAAACACTATCGAATCTTAAACATTACCAGAAGCAGTTCTATTGAAGATATTAAGAAATCGTATAGGCACCTCTCTAAACAGTATCATCCAGATCGGGTTTCTCACCTGGGAGATGAATTTGCCAAGCTTGCCACAGATAAGTTCCAGATAATTAACAACGCCTATGAAGAGATAAAAAAGGAAAAAGGATTTTAATACGGAGGAAAAATTAATGTTAAAAAAAATAACTCTTATTTTGGCACTTTTTACCATAATAAGCTTGACTGGTAAAACGGCCCATTGTATATCTCTGGATTTAACACCCAGTCAGATAAATGAAGCGATCGATTATGCAAAAAAGAACAAACGGTTAAGTCCCACAAATTTTGCAGAGCCATGGGTTGTCAATCTTGGCGAAAAGAGTGGTTGGGCTACGCTATGGACACCTTATCATAATGTCGCTTTTAAAGCAAAGAAAGCAGCTGTTGAAAAACGTGAACTGTCAGAAGGAGAGATATTAAGAGCATTACACTTTAAAGAAAGCCTGACTTTTGTTGTATCCATTTTTGGTAACTATATGGAGTTTGCCAAGGGCTATAACGCCATTCTTTATTCCGAAGATAAGCCGGTATATCCGATGTATGCATTTTTTCCGGATTATGCGGAACCTAGCAAATTTTACCCGGAAGAACCCGCGTATGTAGCAGGGTGTGTATACAAGTTCCCGGTTGAAAACATAAACCAAAACTCAACATTAAAGTTGTTAATTACATCTCCAGAAGGGAACGAACTAGAGTTTCCTTTCGATCTGGTAAAGATAAAATAACTTATAAAGGTGGGCTTCGCTTAGGAATGAATGGCGGTAAAATATTATCAGATATTTTTTCTGCCTATGAGGAACGCTCCTGCGTTTCATATCTTTTAATATCAAAATCTACCATCATTTTTATTAGTTCGTCAAATTTAATCTTCGGTCGCCATTTTAATCTGTCCCTTGCTTTACTCGAGTCTCCCAGAAGCAAATCCACTTCTGCAGGTCTGACAAACTTAGGGTCAATAACGACATAATCTTTCCATTCCAAACCCACATGCGTAAAGGCTGTTTCTACTAATTCCTCTATAGAATGAGTTTCGCCTGTTGATATAACAAAGTCTTCCGGTTCATCCTGCTGAAGCATTAACCACATCGCCTCCACAAAATCACCGGCAAAGCCCCAGTCACGCTTAGCATCAAGGTTGCCAATTCTCAACTCTTTGGACAAGCCCAGTTTAATCCTGGCAACAGCATTTGTGACTTTTTTGGTAACAAACTCCAAGCCTCTCCTTGGGGATTCGTGATTAAAAAGAATTCCTGAACAACAATACATATCGTAACTCTCTCTATAATTTACCGTAATCCAATGTGCATATAGCTTCGCAATTCCATAAGGACTCCTTGGATAAAATCGTGTTTGTTCGTTTTGAGGCACTTCTGCAACCTTGCCGAACATCTCGCTGGAAGACGCCTGATAGAACCGTATATTTTTGTTCACCAGCCTTGTCGCCTCTAATAGCCTAGTGGCTCCTAATGCCGTGAACTCACCGGTTAACACCGGTTGGTTCCAGGAGGTGGGAACAAACGATTGTGCACCTAGATTGTATATTTCATCCGGTTGACACCCTTCTATCGCCTCTATTAAAGAGTTTTGATCAAGCAGATCACCTTGGACGAGCGTTATGTCATCCTGGATATGTTCAATTCTTTCAAAATTACTTGAACTGCTACGGCGAACTACACCATGAACATCGTAACCTTTTTTTAGCAGAAGCTCTGCCAGATAGGAACCATCTTGACCCGTAACACCAGTTATTAAAGCTGTTTTCATTTTTTACCAATATTATTCTAAAAAAACGATTTCAGGAACAAATATATATGAACCTTGTTAAATATACTAAATTTACTACCAGTTGCTGTCAATTATATTCTATATTATATCTCTATAACCCGTTAAGAATAGTATGACATAAATCAGTGAGAGAGTCATCTCTTGCCCCCATAACCAGTACACTGTCATGTGGAATTGCCCTCTTCTTAACTTCAGCGACAATGTCCTCTCTTTCCGGAACAAAAAAAGCATTTACGCCTCTGTTTTTTAACTCCAGAATAATATCATTTGAAGATATTCTTTTCTTTGCCGTTCCGCCCGCATAAAAAACTTCCGGCATAAGCAATGTATCGGTCGGTAACAACTTCCCGGCAAGAGCAGATACTAATTCTTCTCTCATAAATTCTGTTGGGCCAAAACCATGTGGCTGAAACACAACTATTAATCTTTCGCTGATTAATCTTACGGTATCAATTGCCGCCTGAATTTTCTTTGGGTTATGCGCATAATCATCTATCACTTTTATTCCATTTATCTCGCCAACAACTTCCATTCGTCTTCTGGTTCCTTTAAATGTTTTAAGCGCCTTTTTTATCTCCACATCCGAGACACCTTCTGTCTGTGCTACGGCAATAGCAGCGAGTGCGTTATAAACATTATATAGGCCCGGAATATTTATCTCGAAATCATTACCCTTTATCCTAAATCTTGAGCCAAAAGGATTACAGGAAATTTGAAAAGCACTGACATCTGAACCGCTATCTTCTCCGAACGTGATAACTTTTTTAGAACTATCGTTAATTTTTATAAAACGAGAGCAACTTTCGTTAATTATAACTGTGCCTGATGTGTTTTCGGCAAATTTACTGAATAGATTCCCAAGCTCTTCTACTGTCTTGTGGTCTCTAGATATGTTTGTTATGACTGACACCTTTGGCATGTACTTGACCAGGCTGCCATCACTTTCATCTGCCTCAATTACAACTGTTTCTGAACAACCAAACCTTGAGTTACCTAAAAACTTATCTGTAATAAAGTTTTTTACATACCCCCCACCTACAACAGTTGGATCATGACCGGCCTTATCAAGTATCCACGATGTCATTCCGCATACAGTAGTCTTGCCATTGCTTCCACCTATTGCAATTCCGTGTTTATTATTGAAAAGGCTGCCGAGTAAATCAGATCTTCTGATAATTTGAATGTTCCGTTGCATCGCAATGATAAGATCCGGATTGTCTTCTTCTACCGCACTGGAAATAACAATAAAGTCTGTCTCTTTATCAACACCTGTTCCATCCTGTGGAGAAAGCCTGATACCCTGAGATTCCAATTTATGAAAAACTTCCGGGGTCTGTTTTTTATCATTTTTTCTGTCTGAACCGCCGACAAAATGTCCCTGTGATTTAGTTATCTGTGCAAGTGCACTCATACCAATCCCGCCAATCCCCACAAAATGATATCTCAAACTTTTTTTTATATCAGACATTCAACTATTAAAAAATAATACTTTAAAAACTTACCGGTAAAATTAGTTCAACCTTAACCGCTTATCAATTCTGTAAAAAAGCTTTTCCCTTTATCACTTTTTAAATTCAGTAATGCCTCTGAAATAGTGGCGCCAACATCCGCAAATGATGCACGAACACCAAGCGACCCAGGCTTATTTAATTTCTTTCCAAAAACGAGCAGAGGGACATACTCACGAGAATGATCTGTGCCGGATGCAGTAGGATCACATCCATGATCAGCTGTAATCATGAGAATATCATTGGGGTTTAATGCATCAACAAGTTCCGGCAAACTATGATCAAAAGCCTCCAGTGCGCCTGCGTAGCCTCCCGGATCATTCCTATGGCCATATTTCATGTCGAAGTCAATCAAATTCGTAAAAACGATACCTTTAAAATCCTCCTTAACACATTCTACAGTCTTTAAAATACCTTCATGATTATTAGTTGCATGTATTTCCCTTGTCAGCCCCCTGTGCGCGAAGATATCACCTATCTTGCCAACACCAACAACTTCATACCCGCCCCTTACGGCCTTATCCAACAGTGTATCTTCTGGCGGCGGTAATGAAAAGTCTCTCCGTTTTTCAGTCCGTGTGTATATGCCGTTTTCTACTATAAATGGCCTGGCAATAACCCGGCCGACATTGTGCTTGCCTTTTAATATATCTCTGGCGCAATTACATATTTCATATAAGGATTCTACCGGTATAACATCCTCACACGCAGCTATCTGGAAAACGCTATCAGCCGATGTATATACAATTGGACAACCTGTTTTAATGTGTTCCGCACCTAGCTCCTCTATTATTTCTGTTCCTGATGCTGTTTTGTTGCCTAATATTGATCGACCAATAGAGTTGGTAAATTGTTTAATCACCTCATCTGGAAATCCATTAGGGTAGGTTGGAAAAGGCTTGTCTGTTATAACGCCCATAATCTCCCAGTGACCAGACGTAGTATCCTTGGCCGCTGACGTTTCAGCCATCTTGCCATAAAAAGCCTTCTCATCAACATCCTTAGAGACGCCCATAATATCGTCAATCTTGCCAATACCAAAGCTTTCCAGGTTAGGGATATTCAAGCCTCCAACTGCTTTGGCAGTATTTACCAGTGTGTTACTGCCTTCATCCCCGAATTTATAAGCGTCCGGCAATGCGCCAATTCCAACGCTATCAAGAACGATAACGACTATTTTGTTCACCATTTCATTACTGATTCTAAATTATTTATGTTTTACTACTATAAATCTTTGATCTAGTGCTTGCTTGATCAAACGAACTTACTGGTTGTTTGTGTATGGTTTTATAACAATTCTGTTTTGTGCAAATAACTCTGATCGCCTGGGCTAAACGATAAAAAAGTTATGAAATTGGGTATGTAGTAGAGAAATGCACCATTTCGTCAGGGATTATTATCTTTATATTAGTTGTGCTCAACTAAAAGCCCTTTGAAGTAAGCCAAGACCAAAAAATAAAATGATTGGAGAGATATCTATTCCACCTATAGATGGAATTATACGCCGAACAGGCTCAAGAACCGGTTCTGTTATTTTATAAAGAAATACCGCTGCGGAATTATTGGGATTATGGGGAATCCAGGTTAAGATAATTCTTACAAGGAGTACCATCTTGTAAAGTCCTAAAATTTGTCCAACGAATGCAAGTTCCATGGAAAATATCCAAATATTAAGGAGAATTTATTGGTCTAAAAGCAGTCGGATACTAACAATTAATACTATTCATAGCAACAAAAAATTTATCGTAGGTAATCAAGGACAAAGAAGGAATCATCTTTTTGTATATCCCACATACCTATTTCTTGAAATTATTATATTTAATTGATAGAATTCGTTTTTAAGTTATTATGAATAAAATGAAAGACAACATTGAATTGAGCATTAAGTCCACGACAAAGGCTATAATTAACGAAATAGGCACTGTTCTGGACGGAATTAAAGAAGATGAATTTAAGCGGTTTATCACTGCCATCAATTCCTCAAAGAATATATTTGTAACCGGCCAGGGTCGTTCAGGATTGGTTGCCAGGACATTTGCAATGCGACTGACTCATATAGGTTTCTCGTGCCATGTCGTCGGTGAAACAACAACACCAAATATTGATGAGGGTGACATGCTTATTGCGTGTAGCAGTTCCGGTATCACTTCTGTCACCTGCCACATCGCCGGGCTCGCAAAGCGACTGAACGCGCTGGTTGTCGTAATCACTGCACATCCAGACTCTGAATTATCTGAATATGCAGGCTTAACCATTGAAATTCCGGCAAGTGATACCGATCAGGTTATACGGTCTCAACTAACAGAACAATTTCGCAGCACATTGTTTGAGCAAGCATGTCTCGTATACCTTGATGCCGTGATTTTAACACTCGTACGATTGCTGAACAGAGAAGAAGTTGAAATGATGAAAAGACACGCTAATCTCGAGTAGAATTATATAAACAATGCCATTAATTGTCCAAAAATTTGGAGGAACATCTGTTGCAGATGCCCCTCGCATGAAAGCGGCGGCCAGGCGAGCAGTTGAAGAACATTCTGCCGGCAACAAGATCGTTGTCGTTGTCTCTGCACAGGGAAAAATGACCGATGAGTTATTGGAAATGGCTTATGCAATTAATGATGAGCCTTCCGCGCGCGAACTGGATTCACTGCTTTCTACTGGTGAGCAAATGTCAAGCGCGCTCATGACAATGGCAATTCATTCCTTGGGGGTGTCAGCTGTCTCCTTTACAGGAAGGCAAATTGGGATAACGACCGACAGCGTTCACACAAAAGCAAGAATAGTTAATATAAAAGATGATCGAATATTAAAAGGACTATCTGAAAACAAAATAGTGGTAGTCGCCGGATATCAAGGTATAGATGAAAATGACAATATAACAACCCTGGGGCGTGGGGGATCAGATACCAGTGCTGTTGCACTGGCCGCTTTACTCAAGGCAGACATGTGTGATATTTATACCGACGTTGATGGAATTTACACTGCCGACCCACGAATCGTTCCAGATGCGAGAAGGCTAAATAAAATATCTTATGATGAAATACTGGAACTGGCAAGTATGGGAGCACAAGTTGTTCATGTACGATCAATTGAATTTGCGAAAAAATACAATGTCCCAATCCGGGTAAGATCCAGCTTTAATAATGGCACAGGAACCCTTATATGCAAAGAGGTAAAAGAAATGGAAAATATCGTTGTTTGCGGAGCAACCGTATCAAAAAATGATGCAAAAATAACTATAATCGGAGTGTCTGATGAGCCCGGGCAAGCGGCCAACATCTTTCACGAGCTCGCCAAAGAAAAAATAAATATAGATATGATTATTCAGAATGTCAGCGCCCAAGGACTGACAGATTTAACATTTACTGTGCATAAAGACGATCTGGCGCTTGCCCTGAAAACAACAAAAAGAACAAGGGGGGAAATCAATGCAAAAGAGATCGTTGCTGATGACAAAATAGCAAAACTCTCAATTGTAGGGATAGGTATGAGGTCTCACTGTGGGATAGCAGAAAAAATGTTCAAAACACTATCTGATGAAAAAATCAACATACAAATGATCAGTACCTCTGAGATTAAAATATCTTGTGTTATAGAGGAAAAACAGGCGGAGAAAGCCTTAAATGCAATACATAAAGCTTTCGAACTGGACAAAGAGCAGTAGAGCGCAAACGCAAGAGGTTTTTATTTTTGCAAGATACTCCGGAAATACTCTATGGTTTTTTTCAGGCCATCGGCACGAGAGACTTTCGGCTCCCAATTCAGCAGTTTCTTTGCCATTGATATATCCGGTTGTCTGCACTTCGGATCATCTGTGGGTAGAGGGTTAAAGGAGATTTTGCTTTTACTCCCTGTCATACTAATTATTTCTTTTGCAAAATCTAATAACGTTATCTCTGTAGGATTCCCAATATTTACTGGTTCATTAACATCGGAAATCAACAATCTGTATATCCCTTCCACCAAATCTGAAACATAACAGAAACTTCGTGTCTGTGATCCATCACCAAAGACCGTTAAATCTTCCCCGTTAATTGCCTGTGAAATAAATGCTGGCAATGCCCTTCCATCACTTACCCTCATCCTGGGGCCATATGTATTAAATATTCTCACAATCCTCGTATCAACACTATGACTCCTGTGATATGCCATAACCATTGCCTCTGCAAATCTCTTTGCTTCATCATAGACTCCCCTTGGGCCAACAGGATTTACATTCCCCCAGTAATCCTCCCTTTGCGGATGAACAAGAGGGTCACCATAAACCTCTGATGTTGAGGCCAGAAAAAACTTGGCATTTTTACTTTTTGCAACCCCAATTGCATTCAACGTTCCTAATGAACCAACCTTTAGCGTTTGTATTGGCAGCCTTAAATAATCTAATGGGCTTGCAGGTGATGCGAAATGCAGAACATTGTCTATCTCTCCTCCAACATAAATATACTCGCTAACATTATGTTTAATAAACTTAAATTTTGGATTGCCCATACAGTGCTCAATATTTTGAGCAGAGCCAGTTAATAAATTATCAATGCATATTACATCATGACCTTTTTCGAGTAAATAATCGCAGAGATGTGAGCCAAGGAATCCTGCTCCACCAGTAATAATTGTACGCATATTTTTATCCTGATAAAATTACATTTATGACTTCTTAATACATTTGCTGTAATTCTACTGCGTTATTATAACAGTGCAAGAAGAAAAGTCACTTCAAAACAAATATACATAAAGAGCAAATTCGCCTGATATTACTACCTGTTGACAAAAAAAGCTTCTTTGCTAAAATCATACTAATAATATACAAAGGTTGTGCCGTTTTTAGCAAGGAGATACTAGTTGAAATTTACTAAAATGCAGGGAATTGGAAATGACTATGTATATGTCAACTGTTTTGAAGAAAACATAAAAAATCCGCCAGAACTGTCGATCGCAATAAGTAACAGACATTTTGGTGTTGGTAGTGATGGATTGATAATGATAATGCCATCACCGGTTGCAGATGCCAGGATGCGTATTTTCAATGCTGACGGCAGCGAGGCACAGATGTGTGGCAACGGTATCAGGTGTGTTGCTAAATATTTGTATGAATGCGGATTAAAGAAAAGCGACAGGATGACAATCGAAACAGCCGCAGGACTAAAGACAATAGAACTGACAACCGTAAATGGGAATGTTACACAAATAAGGGTAGGAATGGGAACCCCTGGGTTGCTAAGAAGCGATATGCCAATGCTTGGAGAGAATAAACAGGTGATCAATGAGCCTCTTCAGGTTAACGACACGGTGTTATATATTACATGTGTTTCTATGGGTAATCCTCACTGCATAACATTTGTTGATGATGTTGATTCAATAGATTTAAGTGTTACCGGTAAAGCAATCGAAAACCATGAACTTTTTCCTGAAAGAATTAATGCACACTTTGTGCAACAGATATCTGCGGATAAGGTTAAAATGCGAACTTGGGAAAGGGGCTCTGGAGAAACGCTCGCATGTGGTACAGGAGCTGTCGCTACCGGTGTTGCATGTGTGCTGAACAACCTGACAGAAAGGGTTATAAACATCCAGCTTCCCGGAGGAGAACTAACGGTAGAGTGGACAGATGATAATAAAACGTACATGACTGGTCCCGCAGAATTTGTCTTTACGGGACAGTGGGATAAGTAGAAATCACAACAGTTGTAATTTCTACTATATCAACCTTCGTCAGTAAAATATAAGTTGCTGTTTGTATGTAACTATTAGATAAAGAGTTTTTTGCCTGCTACACGTCTAGGTTTTTAACATCCAATGCATGGGTTTCAATATATTCCCGTCTTCGTTTAACATCCTTTCCAGACAATGTGCTGAACATTTCATCTGCCTTAATGGCATCTTCAATTTTTACCCTCAACAGGGTTCTTGATGAAGAATCCATCGTAGTTATAGCTAATTCCTCTGCATTCATCTCTCCAAGTCCCTTATACCTCTGAATATCGAGGCCCTTCTTTCCAATCTCTTTTATCTTTGGCAAAATCTCTCCCAATGAGTATATCTCTATCGCAATGTCATCACATATCAGTTTCGCTTGTGGAAGCTCATTTTCTTCAGACCCTTTAAAAAACCCTTCCGCTTTAAATCCATCTTTCTCTATCAATTTCACCGTATTCTCTATTTCTCCACTTTCGTGAAATTCCTGTACCGCTATTGAGTCTTCAATGCCCTCACCCTTTTCTTCGTCGACATTACTTATTTCAACAATATTTCCTTTTTTTTCCTGTTGTTGCTTTACTAATCGATTTAATTCATCATCAGAGTACATGTATTTTTCATGTCCATTATAAGCAACTCTATACATCGGATAACTTCCTTCGTGTTTTTTCTCAAGATATTCTTTGAAGGAAATACCTTTTTTATTCTGTTGTTTCTTTTTATTAAAGTGCAAGTTATACTCTTCCATTTTTTCTAAAAGACCTAGAAATTTTTTCAACTTATCACCTGACAATCTAAGCGGTTCTTTATCACACGTCTCAACAACTGCCTCATCAATCCCTATACTTATCAAAGAATTTTGCAGTTCTTTGTCTCCATATACGTATTCCTGTCTTTTTTTCCTTTTTATCTTGTATAGCGGTGGTTGCGCAATAAAAATGTTTCCTCTATCAATTAACTCCGGCATTTGTCTAAAGAAAAATGTCAATAACAGTGTTCGAATATGTGCACCATCAACGTCTGCATCTGTCATTATGACGATCTTCCCATACCTTAGTTTTTCGGGATCAAACTCGTCTATACCTATGCCTGTACCAATAGCACTTATGAGAGTTCTAATCTCTTCATTATTCAGCATTTTTTCCACCCTTGCTTTTTCTACATTCAGTATCACTCCTTTAAGCGGTAGTATCGCCTGATGCCTTCTGTCTCTACCTTGCTTTGCTGTTCCACCCGCAGATATACCTTCTACTATAAATAATTCTGTAGACTCTACATCATTACTGGAACAATCCGCAAGTTTCCCTGGTAAATCTGATCCCGAAAGAGCTCCCTTTCTTCTTGTCAACTCTCTTGCTTTTCTGGCAGCCTCCCTCGCCCTGGAAGCATCTAAGGCTTTTCCAACTATAGCTCTGGCAGATTTAGGATTTTCCTCACAATATATACTTAAATGCTCATACGCCAATGCTTCCACCAATCCCTGAACGTCTCTGTTTCCCAGTTTTGTTTTTGTTTGTCCTTCAAATTGTGGTTCTGGAACTTTTACGCTGATTATGGCCGTAAGCCCCTCCCTGTAATCATCCCCGGATGGTGCTTTATCATCCTTTAAAAGCTTGGAATTCTTTGCATACGTATTCAACGTCCTTGTCAATGCTGTCCGGAAACCACTTAAATGTGTTCCGCCCTCTATGGTATTTATATTATTAGCAAAAGAAAATACTTTCTCTGTATACCCATCGTTATATTGCACTGCACACTCTACAATTATATCCTTTTCTTTGCCTTCAAAATATATCACATCTTTATTGACTACCTCTTTTCCCTTGTTCATTTCCTCTACAAATATCTTTATTCCACCATCATACTTAAACGTTTCTTCTGTGTCCGTTCTTTCATCTATAATATTTATACAAAGCCCCTTATTAAGAAAAGCAAGCTCTCTAATTCTTTTTTTTACTATATCGTAACTAATCTCTACCGTTTCAAATATAGAACTGTCTGGTTTAAATATAATCTTTGTTCCTCTTTTCTTTGTCGCTCCTCTCTCTTCGAGTGCCGTTTTTGTTTTCCCGCGCTCATATCTCTGTACATACATATGTCCGTCTCTTCGTACTTCAACCTCCAACCATTCACTAAGCGCATTTACAACTGAAACCCCTACACCATGTAATCCTCCCGAAACTTTGTAACTTTTGCCCTCAAACTTACCACCAGCATGTAAGGTTGTCATCACGACCTCCAGTGCCGGTTTTTTCATTTCCTGGTGCTCATCCACAGGAATACCTCTACCATCGTCCAAAACCATAACGCTTCCATCAATATTCAATTTTACTGTAATATTGTTACAGTATCCCCCCATTGCTTCATCAACACTGTTGCCCACTACCTCCTCTATAAGGTGATGCAATCCCTTCTCGCCAATATCTCCTATATACATAGCAGGTCTTTTTCTTACTGCTTCTATTCCCTCTAAAACCTTTATAGACGTTGCATCATATTTTTCTGTTTCACTCATTCCACCATTACCTCAAATTCCTTCTTAAAAAAGTCCTACTCTAAACTTTATATCCGATATATATCCTCTTTTAAATTCATTCTGTATAGATACCAACAACTCTTCTTTTTTAAAAGAGGATATATGGTGCAGCCACGTTGCTGAATCCACTTCTATGTAAAGTACCCCGCTTTTAACCATTCCCACATCGGTATGATCTGATATAACCTCACCTGCCACTTTTTTCCACTTTTCCCGCAAGTTTTTATTTAGCTTCCCAGCTCTTTTAACTGACATTACTGTGTTGCTCAACATATCACCTAGCTTCTTAACCTCTGTATTGTGTCCTTTGAACTGTTTCCTCATGCCTGTTTTTTATCTCCCAGATTCATTGGCATCACGACATAAGTACATCCTGTTCCCACCTTAAATACCCCTGCAGTACCGTGATCTTTCAATTCTAACAGAACCACTTCAGAATCAATATTTTTAAGAAAATCTAATAAAAATTCAGGGTTAAAGCCTATCTCTATCTCTTCTCCGGAATATTCTACAGGAATAACCGTTTTAGACTCACCCACATCTGGTGATGAACATTTTATTTCTAGTGTTTCGTCAGAAAACTTAAACCTTAGTAATTTATACTCATCCGTTGTCATAATAGATACTCTACGAATCGCAGATGTAAAGGCGTTCCTGTCCATGTTGATTTTTTTGTCAAGATTAGTTGGAATCACGTCCTCGTACTTTGGATATTGCCCTTCAAGCAGCTGTGAACATAATGTGGAATTTTTAGTTTTTACAAAAATACGCTTTTCTTCTATTCTTATCTTTATTAAATCCGCCTGTTCACCTGCAATTCTCTGCATTTGCAACATGCCCTTTATTGGTATTATACAACTTTTTGAAATACCGTGAGAATTTTCAACTTTTTTCTTAACTTCACTAAGTCTTCTTCCGTCATTTGCAACCATTTTTATATGATTATCACTTATTTCTAGAAAAACACCACTAGTACCATGTTTTGTTTTGTCTCCTAAAATAATAAATGCTGTTTTCTTTATCATATCCAATAGAACATCTTTATCTATTTCTATATATTCGTCGTCAACAAATTGAGGAATCGTTGGAAACCCATCAGAATCTGTGCAAAGAATCTTAAAAAAATTATCTTTTCCTTTTATTACACATTTATTCTTTTCTTCGGTTATTTCTATATTGTCTTCAGTCCACTCTTTAACTATTGAAGAAATTTGGGTTTCTGGTCCAACCATTTTACCTGGTGTTATTACTTCAACGGAATCTATTAAATAACTAACACTAACTTCCATGTCTGTAGTTGATAATTCTAATGTATTGTCTTTTGCAACAATTCTAACATTTTGTAACATCGGATTTACATTTGAACCAGATATTACATTTTCTACGACATGAAATCCTTTTCTCATAATTTCTTTGTTACATTTTATTTTCATTAATATTTTTTTATCAGGTTGAAATTAGTTTAATGTACACTGTCTTTTATATATTATATTACTTTATATTTAAAAACTATTATTCTTATTACTATTAGAGATCAAAATTTAAAGGTGAAATCCTGCTTTTAAATCCATAACAACTTATATTTAAAAGCATTAAAAGATTATTAGTTTGTTCATCAAATGAATTCATTTATAGTGTTTCCTGTAAATTGCCTGTCAATATATCTGTTATTTCATAAACAAAAATGGACGTTTTATATGTTTGATTTTATTCTTTCTTAATATTAGGAATTTTATCTACGGCATGTGAACAATTAATTAGTACTCATGTTGTTTAGTAAGTGTATCTTCTAATTTTCTTAATGCAGAAGAAATATTTCGATCGAGAGCTTTAAGTTTTTTTATTTTATCATCGGCATGCATTACCGTTGTATGATCACGGCCACCCATATAGCCTCCTATTTCTCCTAATGATAAATTAGTAAGCTTTCTTGCTAAGTGCATTGCAATTTGCCTCGGTAATGTAATGGATCTAAGTTTTCTTTTAGAATGAAGCTGAGAAAGCTGAACACCGTAATATTTTGTAACAGTGTTTAGTATTTTCTCGATGCCGATATTACGCTTTTGTTTTGAGAAGCCCCTGATTATATGTTTTACAAGACTTAAATCTATCTTGCTTTCATTCATTGTTGCGTATCTGTGAATGTTTGTGAGGGTGCCCTCAATTTCTCTAATACTTGAAACCACATTATCCGCTAAATAACAAGTGACATCGTAAGAGAGTTCCATCTTCATTAAAGAGGTTTTTTTTTGAATTATAGCAACGCTGGTTTCAAAGCCAGGAGGATCTACTCTGGTTATTAATCCCCATCTGAATCTAGAAATAAGACGTTCTTCTATCGTTGGTATTTCTTCCGGAGGACAATCGCTGGACAATACTATTTGTTTTTGACGTGTATAAAGAGCGTTGAATGTATGGAAAAATTCTTCTCTGGTACTCTGAGAGTTAGCCAGAAAATGTACATCGTCTATTAATAGAACATCAATCTCTCTATATTTATTTCTAAAACTGTTCCAATCTCCAGTTTTAATGGTAGATATATAATTATTTACAAAGCTCTCACATGGCAAGTATAGAACCTTGTGTCCACCCTCTTGTAAACGTAAAAATATTGCATGAAGCAAGTGTGTTTTACCTAAACCAACAGAACCATGGATAAACAATGGATTGTACGCAGTGCCAGGCGATTCAGATACTGCAAGAGCTGCTGCATGTGCCAGGCGATTGCAAGGTCCTACCAAAAAATTATCGAAATTGTAATTTTTATTTATGTAAGTAGCGCTATCTGCGCTTGGCGAAGAAGTACTATTTTGAATAGAAAGTTCTGGTTCTGGCGAACCATTATTATCGGCAATAAATTTTACTTTACGATTAGAGATAGACGCTTCTTCTAAAGACGATGTAACAATGTCTATATAATTATTTTCTATCCACTCCCTACAGAAGGAATTTGGGGCATGAAGATGTATTTCATTTGTATTAAGTTTGATTAAGTTCAGACCTGAAAACCATGTTGTAAATTGTTGTGGAGTAACTTTTTCTTTAATTTTATCCTGGATAAGTATCCATGTTTTCTTTTCGCTGGCAGATAGGTCGTGGTTCATATTTTCAAAACACTCTTTCGTTAATTGCTTATACGCATATTATACTTGTCACACTTCTGTTGATTCTGTTTTAATGTACGTTTTAAAAGAATGCGGATTTATGACGTTGTTGTTCTGGCATATTTTTTCTCAGCACTTGTAATGTTTTGTTTGAGGATCCTGATAGAGTATTGATTTTAAAGCCGGAAAGCACATATACGGGAATTGTTACTGAAGATTGTAGCGGTATAAACCAGACATTATCCATTTTTTTCTTTTATGATTAGTTTTCTGGTAATTTCTTTTACTAAGCTTGAATCAGTTGTAGGTCTGGTTTTAAGGTACATTTTCTAAAGATGCAATTATACCTTGACAGTTATTAAAGATCAAGTAGTAACTGAGTAGTTGTTGATACACCTTTACTTGATAATTACCATTGTATATCGTTAATTTATAAAAGCATTGACCCCATTACTCGTAATATGGTATGTTCTTACATTCTAGATTTAGGTTTGTACTCTTTTTTAACTCAAGAAAAGGGAGATGTTTATTATGCAAGAACCTACTAAATCTCAACCAGAAGCGCTTAATATCACTAAAAAGATGACGACTGGTGAGGTAACGGAGAAATATCCTGCAACAAAAGCGGTGTTTTCAAAATACTTTGGCAAGAGCTGTTTTGATTGTCCTGCATTTGGTACAGAAGATATAAATTTGGCATGCATGATGCACAATACTGATGTTGAAATGTTTGTTAACGAATTAATTGAAGCAGCCCGGAAGGGAAATTAATCCGGAATCATAAGAAATTATCGAGAGGAACAGTTTGAATTTAATAAAATTACGAGAAAAAATTCAGTTTGGTGAACAATTCCGCCCGCAAATCTTGTTCGCATCTCCAGATGCAAAGGTTCCTATGATATGCTTGGAGCCAGGCCAGGAAATACCGGCACATCCAAGTGGTACTGGTGTTTTTTATATACTGGAAGGAAAGGGAATTATGTCTCTGGATGGAGAAGAGATAGAGTTGTCAAAAGGCAAAGTTGTATTTGCTCCTGAAGGCTCAGAGAGAGGCATCAGGGGTATAGAAAGATTAGTTGCGATCGCTGTTCATATTAGCTGAAAGGGATGTGATGGGAGAATTTAATTTAGAGGACTTTGTAAGTTTTTCTGAAAACAATGCAGTACTAACAAAATTATGCGATTCCGAAAAAGTGCGTGTTAATCTTCTTTGTATGGAAGAAGGCCAAACGGCACTAGAAGAGACTAATGACCAGAAGGTGGTAGTCATAATCAATACAGGCAGTGGTTCCGTTGTCATGCAAGAAGGAGAGCAAGATGTGGAAGAAGGAACACTTGTATTGTTTGAAAGCGGAGAAACGCGTTCGCTCAAAGCAAAAACAAAGCTAACGGCTCTAGTGACAGCCATACCTAAGGGGTAGTCTCTTCCGTTTTATTAAAAGATTAAAGCAGGCATTACACGATAAATTAAAAATAAGGAAAGGAAAAAACAAATGAGTGAAGGCAAAGTTATCACACTAGATGTGCAAAATATTCCGCCACGTGAAAGACATCCAAAGATTTTTGATACATTTGATTCTCTTCAACCTGGAGACAAGATGGTATTGATAAACGATCACGATCCAAAGCCGCTAAAGTATCAGTTGGAAGCGGAACGAACAGGTCAAATGGATTGGGAATATATATTGTCTGGCCCAGAGGTATGGAAAGTAGAAATTTTAAAAAAATAACACACAGTACGAATACAAAAAATACCAGAAAAAGCTAGAATAACCTAAGTGTTAACCCTTGTGTTCAATGCCTTCGTTTAAGAGTTTTTCCAGTCTATTCATACCCTCTTCGATATTTTCTATGGATGTTGCGTATGAAATTCTAAGGTGGGCGTCAGAGCCAAAGCATATTCCTGGGACAAAGGCTGTTTTGGCTTTATCTAGAACCAGATTTGCCAGATCGACAGAATTGGTAACCTTCTGGCCGCAAATATCACGATTATATAGACTGGAGATATTTGGAAATACGTAAAAAGCTCCTTTAGGCAACATGCATGTTATTCCGTCTATATTATTAAGACGTTCCACAATATACGTTCTTCTTTTGTCAAATTCTTTTACCATATTAGTAATTGTCTTTTCATCTCCCTGTAAAGCAGTAACCGCTGCTTTCTGGGTAATGGAATTTGCGCCTGAAGTTGTATGGTCTTGTATGAGTGTAGCTGCTTTTATAACATCGATAGGACCAGCAGCATAGCCAATTCTCCAACCGGTCATTGAGAACGTTTTTGAAAATCCGTTAACCGTGATTAATTTTTCAAAAAATTCTTTTCCGAATGAAGCAGGGCTGACATGTTTTTCTCCATCGTAAATAATTTTTTCGTAAATTTCATCTGATATAATATACAAACCGGCGTTAATCGCGAATTGGACTATCTCATATAACTCTTTTTCCGTATAAAGGCTACCGGTAGGATTGTTGGGGCTATTTATTATGAGTATTTTTGTCTTATCTGTTATGTTGCGCTCAATATCGTCTTTTGTAATCTTAAAATCATTTTCATCGGAAGATTCAATGAATACTGATTTTCCTCTTGCAAGGGTAACCTGTTCCGGGTAGCTTACCCAATATGGCGCTGGAATTAGAACTTCATCCCCATCATTACATAACGCCAGTATACAATTATAAATAACTTGTTTGGCACCGCATGAAACAAGTACCTGTTGAGGTGAATAGCTTACATTGTTTTCTTTCAATAACTTTTCACTGATAGCTTTTTTCAATTCCGGAATTCCCGAAGTGGGCGTATACTTTGTGAAACCATTCTTCAGCGCTTCAATTGCCGATATTTTTATCTCTTCCGGCGTATCAAAATCAGGCTCACCTGCGCTGAAACCGATTACGCTCACGCCATCTGATTTAAGTTGCGCGACTTTGCTGTTTAACGTTAACGTTGCAGATGGTTTGATTTTATTTACAATGTTTGATGTTGCCATGTCGAGAATCTTGGATTTATAAAATATAACCTGTTTTAGTACAAAACATGCATCTTATTAAAATAGCGAGTCGCTGTCAATTTGTATTTGTCTTTAATCTTTTGTAATTGACAATTTTGTAAGTTAACGGTTATAATTTTACGTACATATCAGGCGTTATTAGTTAGTAGATATTTTAAATTTATCTTTTTGTTTTATGTAATTTATTTAAGTAACGCCAGACATTTCCCATAACGAGTGACATTTTTGGAAGACGATAATTTATATACGTTACTATTTAACTACCTACCGCAAGCCTCATTCATGTTATTCCTGTTGTGTTTCTCCGCCTTTTTTTCTGCTACAGAGACAGCCTTTTTTTCATTAACCAGGGAAGAGGTTGATCGGTTTGGCAAAAGTAATAGTAAGTCTGAGAGATTAGTACAAACACTTCTGAAAACACCAAAGAATTTATTAACAACCATCTTGCTTGGAAATATGCTGGCAAACATTGGATTTTACTGTACGTCTTATGGTCTTGCCCAAAAGATAGCAGTTGACAGTCCATATGGCGGCATCTGGGTCGCGGGGACAGTCTGCATTGTCAGCCTTCTAACAATTATTATTATGGGAGAAGTAATTCCCAAAAATATAGCAGTAAAGATCCCAGATCAGTATTCCAGGTGGGTCGCAATGCCTATTTACCTCTTTGATAAATTCTTTTTACCCTTTCGGGTTATTTTAACTTCAATTATTAATTCAATAAGCAGGGTTTTTGATAAGGGCGGTGGTGATGAAAAATGTGTTACAATCGATGAATTAAAGATGCTTGTAGAGTTTAGCGAAAAACAGGGTATTGTCGATCAAGAAGAGCGCTCTATGATACACGGAATTCTTGATTTTAAAAGAGCGCAGATAAAAGAGATAATGCTTCCACGGGTAGACATGAATTTGTACAACATTGCTGATCCGGTACAAGGGCTCATTGAGCTCGCGCGAGAAACGAAAGAGACTAAATTTCCAATTTACGAAGAGACACCGGACAACATTCTAGGCATGGTTCATGCGAAGGACATTTTTCTCAATCCAAAAGCACAATTGAAGGATATTCTGAAACCAGTCCAGTTTGTTCCCGAGCCGAAGAGTATTGAAGGTTTGTTACGACAATTTAGACGTGAAGGTAGCCAGCTGGCTATTGTAGTTGATGAACACGGCGGTACGGCAGGGCTCATTACACTTGAAGACATTATAGAGGAAATTGTCGGTGAAATACAGGATGAACATGAGAAGCCGAGAGAGACGATAAATAAAATTGATGAAAACAAATATCTGATTTCCGGCAACCTTAGTCTCCGTGACTGGTCAGATACTTTTGGCGTGGAAATAGAACCAATGGGTGTTGATACTATCGGTGGGCTTGTTATTACTTTGCTTGAACATATTCCACAAAAGGGAGATTTCGTTAAATATGAGGACTTCGTTTTTACTGTCGAAGGTGTCAGGAAAAGACGCGTTACATCGATACTGCAGGAAATAAATGTAAAAGACGTGTCAGACGGGAACAAAAATGATTGAATATTACCTGTTAATTCTGTTCCTTTTGTCCTCTGCGTATTTTTCCGGAATTGAGATCGCCGTTTACTGTGTTAACCGTGTCAGATTACAATACAATGCGGACAGAGGAAATCGAAGCGCAAAAATTATTAAAAAATTATTAAATGATCCGCAAGCCTTGATATGCACAATATTAATAGGTAATAATATTGTCAACTATCTGGCATCTGCAATCTTTACAAATATCATATCAGAAAAGGTGTCTTACGCTAATCCCGGATTGACTGCAACCCTGATTTTAGCACCAATTATGCTGATTTTTGCGGAGGTTATGCCAAAGGATATCTGTCAAAGAAATGCCGATAAATTCCTTTATCCGGCATCACCCGGCATCAGGTTTTTAACCCAGGTTTTTTACCCCTTAGTATATGTTTTGAAGGGTGTAAATAAGATTCCTCAATTTTTTTTAAAGAATGTGAACAAAAGGACGGCAATCTTTACGCCATATAGATTAGGATTTTTCATAAGAGAAGGCGCCAAAGAGGGGGTTATCTCTGGATATCAGGATATGATGACCAGAAACATTATGAGGCTTGGAAGTATTCCAATAAGTAAAATAATGATACCGCTTAATACGGCAACCGTAGTCTCGTCAGAAGTAAACGTAGAGCAAATGAAGGTTTTAGCAAAAAACGTAAGATTTTCCAGAATACCTATCTTTAACGGTCCGAGAAGCAATATTATCGGAGTAATTAATCTGTTCGATTTTTTGAGTGTTTGCACAGAAGAATCAAAAATAAGTGACTTCTTGAAAGAAACCGAGCACATTGATGCAGATACACTTATAGACGATGCATTGGTAATAATGCAGAAAACAAAACAGCGAATGGCTATCGTTATCGACAAAAATAATAAACCAATCGGAATAGTAACAATTAAGGACCTTGTAGAAGAGATTGTTGGGGAATTAATGGAGTGGTAAAGGTAAATACTCCAAAAAAATTAGTTTGACATTTTTTTTTAAAATAATAAAATTTGACTTTGTCGTGTGATTGGTCAAGAATGTCCTCAGTTACTAACTATAAGTAATAATAAAACTTAGTAAAACCTTTTTAGATTACTATTTAAATGAAACTGTCTAGTAAAACGGAATACGCAATACTTGCTCTCCTGGAATTAGGACAAAGATATGAAAAGGGGTTTGTGCTAAGCAGGGATATAGCAAGCGTCAGGGTGATACCCGAGTCATTTGTTGAGCGAATATTATTAACGTTGAAAAATGGAGGCGTAATTGTCAGTGTCAGAGGGGCAAAAGGAGGCCATTGCCTTGCTAGAGATCCTGGTGAAATATGTGTAAGGGAAATAATAGAGCTATTTGAGGGCTCCCTGGCTCCAATTGACTGTGTAAACGAGAGAATATCATCTCTTTCTGCAAGCTGTTCAATTGCAGATGCATGTGTATTAAAGGATTTATGGAAAAAAATGTATGACGCAATGTTGGCGAGTATTGAAAATATAACAATCAAGGATCTTATTACTCAGGAAAAAGAACAAAAAGCGGGGACAATGTATCATATATAAAAATTTTCTATAATTCTTGACTAAGTTTAAAACAAAGTAATATATCTACAGGGAAGCAAATGAATTCTGTTCATACAAAAAATAATTATAGACTTATCATCTTATCAATTGCCATGTTTTTATTTGGCTTGATAGTTTATCTGCCTAATCCAGAAGGACTTACAACTAATGGTAAAAAGGCATTGGCTATATTTGTGCTCTGTGTTATTTTCTGGATCAGCCAAGTAATACCATTAATGATAACAAGTCTTCTTGCAATTATCCTTTTTCCCCTTCTGGGGATTTTGCCGGCGGAAAAAACGTATTCTCTTTTCGGTAATCAGGCAGTTTTCTTTATTCTGGGTGCATTTATTTTAGCCTCTGCAGTTACCAGGACGGGCTTAAGTAATAGAATAGCACTGATATTCCTGAAGTGGTTTGGCCATTCACCTAAAATATTGCTTCTGGGAGTTGTTGTGCTGTCAGCATTTCTTTCGTTTTGGATGTCAGAGCATGCCGTTGCCGCGATGATGTTTCCTATTGTTACCGCCATTGCTTTGAGCCTGGAGTTAAAACCGACAGAAAGTAATTATGGTAAGTCACTGTTTTTGGGAATGGCGTGGGGATGTGTTATTGGCGGGGTTGCTACATTTTTAGGTGGTGCCAGGGCTCCTTTGGCCGTAGGAATACTTCGGGATACAACGGGTGAATCCATAGGCTTTGTCAAATGGACACTTGCAACGATGCCAATGGTTATAACAATGTTGGCCATTACGTATTGGTTGTTGATGTTTCTATTTCCCGCAGAGATAAAAGATGTAAAAAGAGCACGAATGTTATTAGTTAATAGAACCGCATGCATTGGGAAAATGAAACGTGAAGAGCGGTCTATTGGAATACTTATGATAGCAACGATTTTTTCATGGATATGCTTTGGTGAAAAATTCGGCCTTGCTAATATCGCTTTAGCCTCCGTTGTCATTGCCTTTGTTTTCCGGTTGTTGCGATGGAAGGAAGTGGAGGAGGATGTGAATTGGGGGCTGATACTTATGTATGGAGGTGCAATCTGCCTTGGCTTTGCCATGGGCAAGACCGGTGCTACGCATTGGTTGGTAGATATATCCCATATGGGGTCAATCCAATCACCATTTATCTTGATTATGGTGATATCGCTTATTGCAATTTTTTTGACTGAAGCAATAAGCAATACGGCTGTAGTCGCACTCTTAATGCCAATAACCATAGGGATTGCGATAGATTTTTCAATAAATCCAGTAATTACCACACTGGCCGTAACGGTTCCATCAGGCCTGGCATTTATTCTGCCCATGGGCACTCCGGCAGTTGCCATTGCGCATTCATCAGGTTTTGTTTCGCCGGGCAATGCATTTAAAGGCGGGTTTATACTGAAGATTGTTTCATGGATCTTTTTCAATTTTTTCGCATATTATTACTGGCCGCTCCTGGGCCTCGGGTTGTAATTTTAAAGTGCTGTTTAATTTACTTGCTCCCACGCTCTGCGTGGGAACAAGTAATTAAAATTGGTGAATTATGGATAAAATATTATTAATACTTTCGACTACGAGGAAATCGGATAAGTGTATTAAAGAGGCGGTTGACATTGCGAGTAAAGAAAAAGCCATACTGATAATTCTTTTTGTTGTTGATTATGAGGTACCACAGAAAATATTTGATAGTTTGACTGAGGAAGGGTGGATTGGGGGAAAAACAACAGAGAATCTTTTTAACGCGGTTTTGGATGAATACTCAGTTCAGGGAAAAGAGAAGATTTTAGAGATTGAAGAAGCGGCGAAAAGCAAAGGCGTTGATTACAAATCAATTATCAAAAGGGGCACATTTTTGGATGTAACACTATCTGTAGTGGAAAAGGAACAGGTAAGCTTGATTCTCGTTACAAGGAGAAAAAGGTCCCGTTTATCAAGATTTTTCTTCGGGTCCGCCGTGGCAGAACTGAAAAAAAAAGTAACGTGTGAAACAAAGATTATAGATGAATAACAATAGATGAAGTTGCAAATGCTTAAAGTTTAAAGTAATCATATTACATTAATTTTAGGCACTTTAGCTCATTTCAATCTTTAGGTACTTATTTAAATTATGGCAGATATCTTAACGGTAAATTTAGATACTGATATTTTGATTATCGGTGGTGGCGCCGCCGGGTGTATGGCGGCAATTGAGGCCAAAAAGGCTGATCCAGGCATTAGATGTATTATTATGGAAAAAGCACACATTGAAAGAAGCGGTTGTCTTGCAATGGGGCTTAACGCGATAAATGCTTGTCTAAATAATGGCCAGACCCCTGAGACATACACTAAGTACATAAGGGATGAATTTTTCGGTGTTATTAGAGAAGACCTGGTCTATTCAATTGCAGAAGGCCTTAATGACGCGGTTAAAGAGGTCGAGAAGATGGGTCTTCCGATTGAAAAAGATCAAAATGGTGATTATGCAACCAGGGGCAAAAGGAGCATAAGGATTTTTGGAGAAAGGTTGAAGCCGATTCTTGCGACGGCCGTTTATCGCGCGAAAGTGGGAGTATTAAACCGGGTGGCGGCGACAAATTTTATTTTTGATGGTGAGCGGGTAAGGGGTGCTTATGGGTTTAGCAATCGGGATGGTAAGCTCTATGTTGTTCATGCCAGAGCCGTAATCGTAACCACAGGCGGCGCTTCGGGAATTTATAAGCCTATGAAAAAAGGAGACGCACGTAACACGACCTGGTACTGCCCATGGAACGTCGGTACGGGCTATGCAATGGGTATTCGTATTGGCGCGGAGATGACAAGCTTTGAAAATCGATTTATACCCTTAAGAGTTAAAGGGGTCAATGCACCAACAGGCACAATAGCCCAGGGGTCAGATATAATGCATAGGAATGCGCGGGGAGAAGCGTATCTGGAAGAGCGGTATAAACACCTTGGAGGGGAGAAATGTCTCTCTCTCTATCGCTTATTGGCAACTTTGCAGGAAGAGAAGGCCGGCAAGGGCCCATGCTGCCTGGATACCAGAGGCTTGAGTGTTGAGGCGGAAGAGAAGCTCAAAACGGCTTATTTAAACATGAACCCCGCAATAGTCCTTTTATGGGCAAATGATGGATATTGCCCCGGTAAACGACCTGTGGAAATCAGCGGTATGGAACCGGTCGTAATCGGAGGGCATTGTCAGGCAGGCTATTGGATTGACAAAGAAAGAAGGACAACAATAAAGGGATTGTATGCTGCAGGTGATGTTGCCGGCGGTGCACCTAAGAAATATGTAAGCGGTGCCTGGGTTGAGGCAAAGATAGCGGCAAGGACGGCTATTGAAGAAATTGCGAACATTCAATTGCTGCATATAAATGAAGATGAGGTAAATAAGGAGAAAGAAAGAATTTTGTGTTGTATGAATGGAAGGGAAGGAGTGTCTCATGAAGAATTGGAAAGGATTTTTCATGAGATAATGGACGAATACGCTGGTGGGGCAACGGTACATTACGAGTTGACAGAATCTAAGCTGATTATTGCCAGAGATAAGCTTAGGGAAATAGAGGAGAAATTGCAGTACCTCCGTGCAAAGGATAAACACGCGCTTTTATCGTGCCTGGAACTGATCGACAGGTTTGATGTCGCAAAGGTTTTGATAGAGCACCTTCTATATAGACAAGAGACTCGCTGGCCGGTTTATCAGACCCGAATAGATTATCCGGAAAGAGATGATACCAACTGGTTGGGATTTGTTAATTCCATTTATGATCCGGTGAATGATAGGGTAAAAATGATCAAAAGAGCATTGAATGAAACCCTCTGTAATATTTAGAGAAAAAAATGAGTATATTTATAGACGTAAATGTGTGTAATGGATGTGGGAAGGCAGAAGAAACACTTTGCGAAAGGATCTGTCCCGGTGATTTACTGTTCCGTAATGAGATGCACAAGGCTGAAATTCGGTCTCAGGCAGACTGTTGGACATGCGGGGCATGTGTGAAGGCGTGCCCGGTTCAGGCGATAGATTTGAAACTACCAACTCAAATACTTGAAAGCAGTGTTTCATTAAGGGCAAAGTGTACAAAGCAGGAAACCATCTGGGAAATAAGAAACGGAAACGGCATTAAAGAGGAGATTGTAGTTCCTGCAACGACATGGAACGGAGTAGGGTAATGGAGTGAAAAAGCCGTTATGAAAAATCATCTCTCATTTTCAATTCATTGTCCAACATCAAGATAAAAGAACTGCCCCTCCATTTTCTTTGTTTGATGTTCTTACGTAATATGTATATAATACCAAATCAATGAAATCATTGTCGATTTCACAGAACAAGCGCTAAATAGCCCCCCTTCAGTGCAACGTATATGAACTCAGGTGTGCTATATTACCACAATCATTATGTGTTTACCGAATTCAACACCTGCTATGTTGTGGATATTTTTAAGCTTTGCACTCTGCATATTTTTTAAAATTTTTGCCTGGGAATCGGCCACTTTGATGTTGGTTAGGCAGATCACAGGATAATTTTATGTCATTTGATAATTTGGGTCTTCGTCCGGAAATACTGACCGGAGTTAAATTTCAAGGCTATGTTGAGCCGACACCTATTCAGCGACAGGCTATTCCGGTAATTATTCAGGGCCGGGATATTCTTGCCGGGGCACAGACGGGCACTGGCAAAACCGCAGCTTTCACGCTGCCGCTTCTACATATTTTAAGCACCCAGGGTCGTCGCGGCGGACATCGTCCGCGGGCACTCATTCTGACACCAACTCGTGAGCTGGCAGCTCAGGTCGGCAAAAGTGTCGAGACTTACGGGCAGGGCCTACACATACGTTCAACTATTATTTTTGGAGGCGTCGGAATTAATCCTCAGATAAAAGAATTGCGTCGGGGTGTTCACATCGTCATCGGTACTCCGGGCCGTCTTCTCGATCTGGCTGGCCAGAAAATTCTCGATCTTTCGTGTATTGAAGTGCTGATCCTTGACGAGGCGGACCGCATGTTGGATATGGGTTTCATTCACGACATCCGTAAAATTATTCAGATGGTACCGAAGAAGCGGCAAACTCTGTTTTTTTCTGCAACTTATTCGAAAGAGATCAAAACGTTGGCAGATACTATTCTCCATAACCCGAAGTTGGTTGAAGTGGCACGTCAGAATGCGGCTGCAGAAAACGTTCATCAATCTGTTTTCCACGTGCCAAAATCCCGCAAGTGCGAACTGTTGTCTCATCTTATAAAAGAAGGCGATTGGAATCAGGTGTTGGTGTTCACCAAGACTAAGCACGGCGCCAATCGTCTGGCAAAGCAATTGGAAAAGAACGGCATAATGGCGGCTGCCATTCACGGTAACAAAAGCCAGTCGGCACGGACGCTTGCTCTGGCGGAATTCAAAGCCGGTAAAGTGCGCGTTCTGGTGGCAACGGATATCGCTTCTCGAGGCTTGGATATCGATCGTCTTCCGCATGTGGTGAATTACGAGATGCCGAATATCGCGGAGGACTACGTACACCGCATCGGCCGCACCGGTCGTGCCGGTAGCTCAGGAGAGGCGATTTCTCTGGTGATGGACGATGAGGTAAAACTGTTGCGCGCTATTGAACGCTTGATTAAAAAGACGATTCAGGTCAACCTTATCGAAGGTTTTTCGAAGCCGACGAAAGTCCCGGAGGAGGACGAGGCTGCCGGAGTTGAAGCTCACAGGCGCCGCCGCAGTGGCGGTAATAAAGGCTCCTTCCGGGGTGGTAAGCCCCATGTGTTCAAAGGCAATAGTGGTGGTGAGGAACGTAGAAGAGCTCCTAAGCGATGAACCCTTTCCCGCGTCACGAAATATTTGTGATGACGAGAAGCGCCTACATAAGATCTCTGATCAAGGGTTAGCGTTGCGGCCTTTACACCAATCTTTAACTGACAAAACCTGCGTCTGCATATTGCTCGTCTGGTTTCACATTGCTGATCAAATACTTTTACCAATGTTTTAAAGCTTTCATAATGCTTGACCTGGTTATGGTTGATAAATATTTCATATAATAAATACATATCCTTTGCCATAACCTTTATTTGACGTTGAGCCTTTTCACGATCTTTCTCTGTTAAATCAAAATCGTTTGCAAGATAGTCTCTCGAAAGCTCTTTAACAACATTCTCACATAATCCAGGTTTTTGCTTTCTCGTCTTTGTCCAAACGGCAATAAAACTTAAACAGCGTAGTATGGTCTACAAGTGCCTCTTGTGCTTTATCTAAAGGGGTATTGGTAGCA
>JANLHC010000343.1 GCA_024654465.1 Candidatus Scalindua sp. | reverse complement strand
GATACTCGTATGCGGGGATATGCTGGAGATGGGAAATTATGCGGAAAGTGTGCATAGAGAAATTGGTGCAAAGGTTGCCAAGGCTGATATTGATGCCTTGTGGACCGTCGGTTCCTTATCCGGATTTGTAGCAGAAGAAGCCATTACCAATGGTATGCCGGAAGAGAGAATTCGGAGCTGCGAAACCTCGGAAGAGGTATCTTCTTTCGTTGCTTCACAATTAAAAAAAGATGATACTGTTCTGATAAAAGGCTCAAGAGGAATGAAGCTTGAAAATGTTGTACGTCAGATCGAGAGTCGTTTTTCAAGGAAAAATGAAAATAATTCTGTACTATTGAGTCTGGTTTGAATCAACGGAACTGTCAGGTAGACCCTTTCAGTGTTATTAGCTGCTATGGAGAAAAATATTGTTTTATAAATTGATCTATCCCCTTCATGATTATTTTCAGGGGCTTGAGATAATAAGGTTTATATCATTTAGAGCAGGCCTGGCTGCTATAACAGCTTTTTTAATAAGCGTGCTTGTCGGATCACAAGTAATAAAGATACTTAAAAGACGCAATGTTTCGGAGGATACATCTAAAACAGATTCTGAGACACTAAAAAATCTTCACAGTGAAAAGAAAAACGTACCCACAATGGGCGGTATTATCATATTGATTGCCATTATTATTTCTACTTTGCTTTGGTGTGATATTTTCAACATATATATTTTATTAGTTTTGTTTACGGCTGTCTGGCTTGGCATTTTAGGATTTTTTGATGATTATATAAAATTAACGCAGAAGCACGCATCAGGCCTGACCAGTGGATCAAAGCTTTTCTTTCAATGTGGACTCGGGCTGATAATCGGTTTAATACTGTACTTCCATTTCAAGGATATTGACGAAGGAACCAGGCTTGTAATACCATTCTTCAAAGGTGTTAGGCCCGATCTTGGAGCGTTTTATGTATTGATGGTAATGTTTTTCGTAGTAGGAATGTCAAATGCCGTCAATATTACAGACGGCCTCGACGGGTTGTCAATTGGCTGTACGGTGATCGCGGGTATGGCATTTACGTTAATCGCCTACATTGTTGGAAGGATTGACTTTAGCAGCTATTTACAAGTTCCTTATATAGCAGGCGCCGGTGAATTAAGTATTTTCTGCTCTGCATTGGTTGGTGCCGGATTGGGTTTTATGTGGTTTAATTGCTTTCCTGCACAGACATTTATGGGAGATGTAGGATCATTACCACTGGGAGGTATACTTGGAATTGTAGCTATTATTGTGAAACAGGAACTTCTTATTTTTTTTATAGGAAGTATCTTTATTGTAGAAGCTGTTTCAGTTTTATTACAGGTTTGTGTCTTCAAATTCACACGTAAGAGATTATTTCTGTGTGCACCCATCCATCATCACTTCCAATTTAAAGGTTGGCCGGAAACCAAGATCACAATGAGATTTTTTATAATTGCAGCAATAATGGCACTCTTTAGCTTGATAACACTGAAATTATGAATGTATTGAGAAGTCAACATGCATATGGTAAAGATGCACAATCTGGTCAGGATGCAGGTTTCAGCTTTACCGCTATACGTAGTTTAGAGCCGACAAATGTAATAATGTATCTTGTTACGACTTTTCTCTTAATCGGCATAATTATGATTTACAGTACAAGCTCCGCGAAAGTAACCGATAGCACCTATTCAATGAACACTGTTTTTTTAAGGCATGTTATGTGGGTCTCCATTGGAATAATCGGCATGTTGACCATGATGAGAATTGATTATCATTATCTACAAAAATATCATACAGCAATTTTTATAGTTGCGCTCACCGGTCTGGTTGTTGTGCTTATTCCGGAAATAGGAACGGTTACTTATGGCGCTCGCAGGTGGGTAAGATTTGGAAGCTATTTTGGATACCAACCATCAGAATTTGCTAAACTTGCAATGATTATTTTCATGTCAGGATATATTGCAAAAAACCAGGAAAAGATGTCTACTTTTGCAAGAGGTTTTGTGGTTCCGATTATATTAGTAGGTGTAGTTTCATTGCTTATTCTAAAGGAACCGGATTTTGGTACGGCTATGTTTATATCAATGATTTCATTTGTTTTGATAATGGTAGGAGGTACCAGGATAGTTTATGTGATCTTTACAATGATCGCTTCAATACCTCATATTTATCAAATTATGCACAATATCCCAACGTATCGACACAACAGACTGCTGGCGTTTCTTGATCCATGGAAAGATCCTATGGGAATTGGTTACCAAATAATACAATCATGGATTGCGCTTGGTTCGGGGGGGGTCGTTGGTTTAGGAATGGGAGAGAGTCGGCAGAAAATGTTTTTCTTGCCAATGAGTGATAATGATTTTATCTTCTCAATAATAGGCGAGGAATTCGGATTTATAGGGACTACATGTATTATTGTTATGTTTGTCCTGTTAACATGGCAGGGTATAAGGGTTTGTAAGGACGCACCGGATGTGTTTGGTTTTTCCCTTTCATTAGGTATAACCATCTCACTCGGCTTACAAGCGGCTATTAATATAGCGGTGGTTACCGGCTCCATACCGACAAAGGGGCTGCCTTTACCATTTATCAGTACGGGAGGTTCATCAATACTGTTGTCTATGCTGGGAATAGGGATACTATTAAATATTGCGAAGCAATCAGGAAAAATTGATGTTTCCGCAAGTAATATTGAAAATCATAGGAGTTTTGTTACTTGAAAATTGTCTTCGCTGGTGGAGGTACAGGTGGCCATCTAATGGCCGGTCTAAGTATCGCGCAGGAAATATCATCCAGATTTCCCGGTACGCGCATAATTTTCTTTGGTACAAATAGGGGAAAAGAGTCAGGATACATAGAAAAGAGTAGCTATGAGTTTAAGCCTATCATGGCATGTAAGTTAACATCGTTTATTCGCTTACCCCTCTTTCTCTTTGTCTCTCTAATCGGGATAATACATTCATTAATTAATCTTGTAAGAATTAAGCCGGATATAATCATTGGTCTTGGTGGTTACGGTTCTGTGTCACCGGTAGTTGCCGCATATATTACCGGCATTCCAATTGTCTTGATAGAACAGAATGTTATACCGGGGAGGGCCAATCTAACAATGGCAAGGTGGGCGGATGTTGTTCTATGCCATTGGGAGAGTTCAAAAAAACGATTTAAAAAGGGATATGTTGCTGTTACTGGTGTGCCAATACGGAGTGGTATTATAGAAAACGAGACATATGCTGGCGACAATCCATTTGGGCTTGATTTTCAAAAAAAGACATTATTAATAATGGGTGGTAGCCAGGGAGCTCAGGCTATAAATAAAGTAATGCTACAAAGTATTCCGAAACTTCAGACATTGATTCCCGGTTTGCAAATTATACATTTGACCGGAAAACACGGATATCAGGAAGCAGAAGAGGCTTATAACGGTATGGGGATCAGCTCATTTGTTTCTGAATTTTATAATGATATAGGCGCTGCCTATAGATTGTCAGACCTGGTTATTAGCCGTTCCGGTGCAAATACGATTGCAGAAATTACAGCCGTAGGTATTCCGGCAATCCTTATCCCATACCCGTACGCTACAGACAATCATCAATACTGGAATGCTTATGAGTTGTCCAATGCGGGAGGAGCCCTGATCATTAAACAGGAAGAGTTGGAGCCTGAAAGAGTTATAAAGCTTGTATCTGATTTGCTCATGAACGATGAACGGCTGGATAAAATGAAGAAAATAAATAAAAGCTCAAGCAAACCTTTTGCTGCTGCAAGGGTGGTCGATGAGATTTACCAAACGCTCAAAGAGAAAAAGGCGAGGAAAAATGTATTTAGTTTTGTTTGTCCTGTTTAACTGGAAATGTTGCAAAATTTAAAACAAGGTACTTTGCGTGAAAAAATGAAACTTATATCAAAAGAACATTATCAGAAAAAAGATAGCCAAAACGATATTGATCTTATTAATCATGGTAGCGGCCATGGAAAATATGTTTACTTTATTGGTATTGGTGGTGCGGGAATGAGCGCTATTGCTAAGATTTTAATAAATGAAGGCTACATTGTAGCCGGATCAGATATGGAGTGCTCTCCAGTAACATATGAGCTTGGGGAATTAGGTGTCAGGATTAACACGAAACAGGACGGAGAATGTCTTGATCCGGATACAAATCTGGTGATAACTTCGGCTGCTATCAATGAAAATAATCCTGATCTTAAAAAGGCAAGATCATTGGGATTAAAGGTTGTTAAATATTCTGAGTTTTTAGGTTCTTTAATGAAAACAAAATATGGTATTGCCATTAGCGGTACACATGGCAAGACAACAACAACTGCAATGATTTCAACAATATTACAAAAGACCGGTCAAGAACCTACCTTTGTAATCGGTGGTAATGTGACAGGGATTGGAGGTAATTCCTGCCTCGGTAAAGGAAGTCATTTTGTTGCTGAGGCATGTGAATTTGACAGAACGTTTCTGAATCTGGCACCACAGATAGGCGTAATTACAAATATTGAAGAAGATCATCTGGATTATTATAAAGATCTTGATGGGATAACAGAGGCATTTACAGAGTTTGTATCCTTAATCCCGGAAGATGGATTACTTGTTGTAAATAATGATGATATAAATACAAGAAAGGTTATCAAGGGTGCGAAATGCAAGGTTGAAAGTTACTCAGTTGTTACGGCATCTGATATTCTCAATAAGGCCATTCCTGCCAGAAAGACAGGTCTGCAAACTTATTCTGGTGAAATGCAAATTGCTGATGAATTTTGTGAAAGAGTTAATGCTGAATCTGACGCAGAATGGCTTGCTGTTGTGACTTATTCAGACAAAGACGTAAGTCGTTTCAGCGTATTTAAAAAAGGGGAATATTTTGGTGACTTCTGTCTTAAACCACCTGGGTTGCATAATGTGTCAAATGCACTTGCTGCAATATCTGTATGCAATTACATAGGGCTAAACAGAAAAACCGTAAAAAAAGCGTTGGCGTCATTTAATGGAGTAAGTCGACGTTTTCAAACAATCAGTAGTAAAAATAGTATTACGATTATTGATGATTTTGCTCATCACCCGACAGAAATCAAAACAACCTTGGCAACGGCAAGGGCTATCTATCCATCACAGCGTATTTGGTGCGTGTTTCAGCCACATCAGCACAATCGTACAAAACTTTTTCTGAGAGAATTTGCTACGGCTCTCACACTCGCCGATAAAGTAATCATTGCCGATATTTACGCTGCAAGAGATTCAGATAGAGAAAAGGCATCAATCAGCTCTCTGGATCTGAAACGTGAATTGCAGGCAATAGGTGGTGATGCAGAATGTATGGGAAACAGCTCTGAGATTATAAACAGTTTATGTTTAAGCGTGGAAAGAGATGATATTATTATGATTCTGGGAGCGGGGGATATCTGGAAAGTTGCTCATGGTTTAAAAGACATTCTCGAAAGTGAATATGATAAATAGTCCGGAAATTATTAGTGAAATATTCAGGTATAACGTTCCTCTTCAAAAATATACTTCTTTCAGAACAGGGGGGGCAGCAGAGATATTTGTGGAGCCGTTGGGTGTTTTGGAGCTTAAGAGGGTACTCCGGTTCTGTAAAGATGAGCAGAAAAAGATATTTATTTTTGGAAAAGGCACCAACCTCCTGGTTGGTGATAATGGTGTTAAGGGGGTGGTGATCCATTTAGGTGGAATAAATTTTAAAAATGTAGAAAGAGACGGTAGATATGTGTTGGCCGGGGCTGGAGTAAATCTTCCGAAGCTGATCCGTACTGTGGCCTTAAGTGGATTTGGGGGGCTGGAGGCATTAACGGGGATTCCTGGAACGGTTGGCGGTGCAGTAATGATGAATGCAGGAGGGAAATACGGTGATATAAGTGACACTATTAGTTCTCTGGCTACAATGACTTTCGACGGGACTATTATTAGGTATATGCGTGAAGACGTAGAGTTTGGATACCGTGATTGTAATCTAAGTGAACAAATAGTTATTGAAGTAGAATTCCAGCTTAACGAATCGAAAATAGAAGTAGTTCTGGAAAAAATGGATGAAATTTATAATGAAAAGCAGGAAAATCAACCTTTGGGAACGTTTAACGCAGGAAGTATATTTAAAAATACATCTCAATATAAGGCGGCAGAACTTATTGATAGGGCAAAACTCAAAGGCCTAAAGGTGGGAGGTGCTGTTGTCTCCGAAAAACATGCAAATTTTATAGTTAACACCGGGAATGCTACCAGTTCTGATATACTCGAACTGATGAGGATAATTAAAGAAACCATCAAGAAGGAATACAATGTTTCTCTGGAAGAGGAAATACATATTTGGTAATCATCTTTATGTAGTCTTTTTAATAAGGAGGCTTTATACATAATGTCTGAGGTTGAGAATATATTGGGAATTGTTGTGGCTGACAAAGATGGAATTATAAAGTCAGTTAGCCAAACTAATGGCAGTTTACTTTCTGGTTTGATTGGCACCAAGTGGTACGATGCGTTTTCGATACCGGTTGAAGAGGTGCATGTTGAAAAAGAAAGAAACCCTGTGGTTTTCAGATTACGTGAATCCGGGAATAAACTATCTGTATTTCCTTCTTATGATAAGGAAGGAAATATTTTTGGGTTTCATATTTTAGTAGAAAAAAATTGTGAAGGACACAAAAATATACAATTTTTAAATAAAGTATCATGCCTTGGAGAAATTGCTCCCGAGATTGCCCATGAAATTAATAATCCGTTGGCGTATGTGTCGGGGTGGTTACAGATATTCCTTGCTGAAACAAATGATACTGACCCAAAAAAGAAAACCTATGAGACTCTTATCGGAGAATTTGAACGTATTGGCAACTTAACTAATAGCTTACTTGATTTTGCGAAACACGCTTCAAGACCAAAAAAAACGTTTGATGTAAATCAAGTAATTGAAGACGTAATAACTATGATTGGATATGCAATGAAAAATGAAAATGTTGAGATAAAAGGGAATTTCACATTTTCTGAGATTGTAGTTCATGGAGAAAGTAACGGGCTGAAGCAGGTCGTTTTAAATGTAATGCAAAATGCAAGGGAGGCCATGAAAGATGGGGGAACTATTTATATAAGGACAAATATTATTCAGGATAATTTGATTCAAATTCGATTTCGTGATACGGGCTGTGGAATGAGCCAAGATCAATTAAGCAAAGCCTTTAGCCACTCTTATACTACTAGAGCTGATGGCAGAGGTTCTGGTTTGGGCCTGTCAGTATGTAAAAATATTATTGAAGAATTTGGTGGTACTATTGATTTAGAAAGTAAAAGAGGTGAAGGGACAGTTGTTTATATTAAATTACCAAAATGTTCTGCCGAATAAAATGGACATTCTGAAATGTCAATAAATTTAAAAGTTTTAGCGGTATTCAAAGAAGATGAGAATATGAGAGTGGCAGTTAAGCTCTTAGAAAATAAAGGATACGATGTTTTTCATGAAACAAGTGTTTTTCAGGCAATTGCTACGAATACTGCAAATAAAATAGATGCCATTATTCTTGATATAGATGATTTGAATTTAAAAGAACTGGAGTTTCTTGATGTTGTAAAAAAGATTAATCCGAATCTCTTTATTTTGATTTTATTTTGTAATTCGAATAGGGAAAAAGCTGTTAAATATCTCGAACGAGGAGCGGATTGCTATATTTTAAAACCTTTCTATATAAGTGAATTGTTTGCCATTATTCACAAATTTTCGGACAGGATTAGTCAAAACGGAGGCGTCCTGAAAGGTTCAACTGAAACTCACAAATCAATAGAGCCTCTTGCCTTAAGGATTGCACAAGAAATCAATAACCCATTAACGACTATCAGTGGTCAGCTGCAATTGCGATTATCACAAATGGAAAAGAGTAACCCTGATTATCGTGTTTATGAAACGCTTGAGGAAGAAGCCCAGCGAATTGCTGAGACGGTAAGATCTTTAATGGCCTTTGCTCAACCTAGAGAACCTGACAAGAAAGTTGTAAATATAAATGATATCCTGAAAGACGTAATTTGTTCCTTTAAAGATACAGAGCAGAAAAATGAGGTTCATATTGTTGAGTCCTTTGACAAAGATTTACCTGTGATTATGGCAGATAAAGAACAAATTACTTTGGTATGCAGAAATATCATTGGTAATTCGTGGAAGGTTATGAAGGGGAAAGGTGGTCTAAAAATTGTTACTAAAATGGGAACGGATAATAATGTAAATATTGCTTTTTATGATACTGGCAGGGGAATTCAGTCTGATGTGATTGAAAGGATTTTTGATCCTTTCTTTGTTGTAAACGAGGAAGAAAGGGGAATGGGTTTGGGGCTTTGTGTTTCTCATGATATTATAAAAAAACATGGAGGTTCCTTAACTGTAAGAAGTCGGAAGGAGAAGGGTACTGTCTTTCAAATTATTCTTCCAATAGAGACAACTTAAGTATTAAGGTATTTTAGGGGATAAAAAATATATGGATAAACAAATGAGAATCTTGGTGGTAGATGATGAACCAAGGATATGCCATCTGATTGAAGAATTGCTCAAGCTGGAAGGATATCATATTGATGTGAGTTTTTCCAGTACTGACGCTCTGGAGATGATAAAGAAATACAATTATCATCTGCTGATAACCGATTTAAAAATGCCGGATATCGACGGCTTGGAATTGATTCAAAAGGCCAAAGAACAAAATCCTGAAATCAGGGCCATAATGGTTACCGGTTATACAACGGTGGATACTGCTGTGCAATCGTTGAGGCATGGAGTAGATGACTACATAGCAAAACCATTTAATATTATTGAGTTGAAAAAAGCTGTCCAACGAGCCTTGCGTGCCCGTCAGATCACACATGAGAATATACAGGTTTTAAAAGATTCGAAGCCGACAAGTATTGACCTGGAAAGTCCTGAACAAAAGTTGTCAGAAAAAATTTATATAATGAGCGAACAACTTGTAGACGTTAATAAAAAACTAGTACAAAGAGTTAATGAACTGGATACGATAAATGAGATTAGTAAAGCGATAACATCGGTACTAGATAAGGACGAACTTCTGAATTTATGTTTGAATGAAATCAACAGGAAATTAAAGGTAAAACATAGTTCGATCATGTTAATTGATGATAAAAGGAACGAGTTAGTAGTCAGGGCAAGTCAAGGGCACAGAAGTATGCAGGCTATAGGTAAAACACAAAAGCTGGATGAAGGTGTGGCTGGGCGTGTTGTACAAGGCAAAAAACCAATCCTGGTTAAAAATATCGGATATGATAGCCGGTTCAATAGACACGAAAGGTCGGACTACAAAACAAAATCATTTGTTTCCGCTCCTCTTTCTCTGGGGCAGAAAGTTCTCGGAGTAATAAATATTATAGACAAGGTATCTGGTGAAAGCTTCTGTGAGGCCGACGTGAATTTGCTTTGTACTATTGCCGGTCAGGTAAGTATCGCGATAGAAAACTCAAGGCTGTATAAGGTACTTGAAGAAAATTGTATTAATATGGTTAAATTTCTGGCGGACAGCCTTGAAGCAAAAAATCACTATACTAACGGTCATTCTCAAAGAGTATCGGAATATTCATCTTCTATTGCAAATATAATGAGAGTATCTGCTAAGGAAAAGGACACATTACTACGTGCCTCATTGTTACATGACATTGGCAAAATAGGCATTTCAGAATTATTATTCAATAAACCTGATAAATTAAATGACACCGAATACGACACAATAAAATCTCATCCTGCCAGAGGTGAAGAAATAATAAAGCCACTAGGGTTTTTTGAAGAGGAAATACGTCATATAAGAGGCCATCATGAGAGTTTTGATGGTAGTGGGTATCCGGATAGATTAGGTGGTAAAGATTTACCACTTCTTACTAGAATAATGACGGTAGCCGATGCCTTCGATGCAATGACTTCAGAAAGGACTTATCGGCAACCTTTGAAAACAAACAAGGCAATGCGAGAACTGCAAAAAATGTCAGGAAAGCAATTCGACCTTGAAGTTGTAGACGCTTTTGCTTCCAGCGAAATAGTTAAGATGAAATCAGGTTTAGAAGCTAATCATTAATGACCCTGTAAGGTTGTACTGGAGAAAATGTAATTTTAAAAGAGTTTAAAAAAATAAATTGTGCGCCGGTTTTTAACAGGTTTGGATTTTAAATAAAACCGATTACCTATTATTTTTCCAATCGAACTAGACCATGTCAGATGAAAAATATATTGTAGTATTAATGGGTGGAATATCTCAGGAAAGGGAGATATCGATGCAGTCCGGTAAAGCGGTTGCAAATGCCCTGTCTATGGATAACAAAAATGTTATCAAAATAATTGTTAATGATGACATGGTAAATGAACTTGATAATTATAAAATTGATGTGGCTTTTATTGCCCTTCACGGATATTTCGGAGAAGATGGTGGTATCCAGGAAGTTCTTGAATCCAAAGGCATTCCATATACCGGTTCCGGAATTACCGCAAGTAAACTTGCAATGAACAAAGTAGAGTCAAAGGACATTTTCAGGAGAAATAATATTCCCACTCCTGATTATTTTACAGCCTGTACGGTAGAAAGCATGGCAGAAATTGTTAAGGGTGTTAAAACCCTTAAATTGCCTGTAGTTACTAGACTTGTAGGTAACGGTTACAGCATGGGGACATCCATAATCAGAGAATATGATGAATTGCCGGATGCAATTAAACATACGGGTCCTCATAGTACGGAGGTCTTAATAGAAAAGTCTATCGAAGGCAGGGAATTGGCTGTTAGTGTCCTAAACGAAAAAGCTCTTCCCGTGATAGAAATAAAGACTGAAACCGGGATTTATGACTACGATGCAAAGTATAAAAGTGATAAAACCCAATACAATGTCCTTACATCTGGTGATGATTCGTCAGATACTACATTATCTCATGATGTTTATGAACGAGTACAGGAACTGGCAGTTCGTGCACATAATAGTCTGGGGTGCCGCACCTTCTCTAGAGTAGATATGATTTTGAATAAAGATGACGAAATATACGTCCTTGAAGTTAGTACAATTCCTGGATTTACTGAACGAAGTCTGTTGCCAAAGGCGGCAGCTGCGGCAAATATTAGTTTTTCAGAACTATGCAATGCTATAGTAAATGCTGCATTTAAACATTCCTTTTCACCTGAACTAACTATTTGTGCGGACATTCAAGGCAAGAAAACAGCCAGAATATCGACTTGAACAGATATGTATTCAGGTCTTAAGAGACTTCTAGCTTATAAATTGTAGAATATTTATTTAACTTAAACAAAAATATAATATCTTTGAGAACGGTTTCATGAAAAAGGTTGTAGCGGTGTATGAAAATACCCCCCCCCCCTTATCTCTAAGGTTTACTATGATGAACATCGCAATCTCTCAGAAAATCCCAAGCCTTAGTGCTATTAAAGGCTGGGAAAATGTTGAAATTCATGAATGTAATGAAAAACTTTTTCCATTAAGCGATTTATATCCAGAAAGAATCCTTATTAAACCTCAATATTTTATTGAGGGAATAGAAGGTTCTGTGGAAGAATGTTATGTTCGTGATACGGTCGCTAAGTTACTTATTAAAGCTTCAAAATTACTTCTTAACGGTCATAAATTAGTAGTCTTGGATGCATGGAGGTCAATTGACATCCAGAAAATAATTTTTAGTAGATTTAAAGAAAGATTGAAGAGGTGTTATCCTAATTCGAGCGAAAAAAAATTAGTCGATTTAACTCAGAAATATGTTTCTTTACCATCCGCGAGTGAAGATAACCCTTCTCCTCATAACACTGGGGGAGCTATCGACTTGTCTTTAATTGATACTTCAGGAAATTATTTGAATATGGGCACCTCATTTGATTATTTTAATGAACAGTCCAATACGCGGTACTATGAACAGCAAATTGAAGCAGGAAAAAAACTTTCAGATGAAGAGTTAATCGCATCAAAAAATAGACGACTATTGTTTTATGTCATGAATAGAGTAGGGTTTACTAATTATCCTGATGAGTGGTGGCATTATGATTATGGCAATCAGTTATGGGGGAAGGTTAAAGGGAAACATGCCATGTATGGTAAAATTGCATTACAAAATTGGACACAGGAATGATATTAGAATTGGAAGGGGTAAGGGCCTTTTATCATTGTGTGGGAGAAGGGGACAACGTTATTTTAATGCATGGATGGGGAGGTTCGACCGAAAGTTTCAAACCTGTCTTTGACTATCTATCAAAAAATTATAAAGTATATGCATTTGATTTTCCGGGATTTGGGAAAAGTGATCTTCCTCCTGCGGTTTGGGGTAAAGAAGAATATGGGAAATTTTTTATGAATTTTCTTAAGTCTACAGGAATAGAAAGAACAAATATAATAGCCCACTCTTTTGGAGGAAGGATTGCCATATGGCTTGCAGCAAACTATCCAGAAAAGGTTAATAAATTGATACTTATTAATAGTGCTGGAATAAAGCCAAGGAGGACGGTGAAGTACCATATAAAAGTAGCGATTGCTAAGACAGGTAAGAAACTGTTTGCACTCTCGATATTTGGGAAATATAGAGAACATTTACTTAACAACCTATACAATTTAATAGGTTCTAAAGATTATCAACAGCAGACCGGAATAATGAGGTCAATCCTGGTCAAGGTTGTCAATGAAGATTTAAGAGGGCTTTTGCCAAAAATCATTGCTCCCACGCTTCTTATATGGGGAGAAAATGATAAAGATGTACCACTATCTTCTGCAAAAATAATGGAAAGTGAAATAAAGGATGCGGGACTTATTGTTTTTAAAGATGCAGGCCATTTTTCGTATCTCGATAAGTTTTCGGATTTTTGCGTAATAGTTACAAGATTTTTTGGGTAATACAAGGGGAGTTGAAACATATGGTTGATATTTTACATTATATTATTAGTGCGGCGGTAGTAGCGCTATTGGTTATCGCTATTTTGAGAACAATTCCGCTTCTTCACATGTTACAGCTTGAAGGATATAAGAATAAAAGATTTATAAAATGGCTTGTCACTAACCCGGCTAAGGTTTTAATAGTTAGACCTATAAAAGAACCAAAGAAGAAATTAGTCTTTACTGCCAGGGCAACAAGACTCTTCGTCTTATTTCTCGTGTTGTTGGCTTTTATGACATATTATCTCTTCACACCATCACCACTCTTTATTGTGACGGGAATATTGATCTGCTTCTGCGTGCCATTTCTAATTATACTATCTAATGTATTAATTCATCCCTTAGAGGCAGTAATTAATAATTTATATCTAAAATCAGCGAAAAAAAAGGTTCAGATGCTTAAGCCAAAAGTAATTGCTATTACGGGTAGCTATGGCAAGACAAGCACAAAGGACTTTTTAGCAACTATCCTTTCTAAACGATATAAGGTGTTAAAAACTCCTGGAAGTTTTAATACTCCTATGGGTATTTGTAAAGTAATAAGGGGAGAATTAAAGCCTGAACATGAAATATTTATAGTAGAGATGGGTGCAAAGGAAAAGGGAGATATTAAGGACTTATGCGACTTGGTAAGACCGGAGATTGGCATAATTACGGCCATAGGACCTCAGCACCTTGAGACATTTAGGACTATGGAAAGTGTTGTAAGCACAAAATATGAGTTGATTGAATCGTTGCCTGTGGAAGGAATTGCTGTGTTAAACAATGATGATGAGAATTGCAGAAATCTCGTTGAAAGAACAAAAGAGAAACAGGTTTTGCTTTTCGGAATTAATAGAGACAATAGAAAACTACATCTAACGGCAAACAATATCTCTACAGATAGTAATGGAATTTATTTCATGGCGCAGAATTGTAAGGCAATAACCGTGTCCTGTCATTGCAAACTTTTAGGTAGGCATAATATTAATAATATTTTGGCTGCGGCAACGGTTGCTTTAAAACTTGGAATGTCCCTTGATGAGATCGCAGAAGCCATAAAGACATTGGAGCCTACACCTCACAGACTACAGTTGATTCGCGGGGCAGGAGGGGTGATTGTGATAGATGATGCCTTTAATGCAAATCCGGTAGGCGCAAGGATGGCCTTGGAGGTTTTGGATGAATTTAAGGGAGGAGGCAAGAAGGTTTTGGTGACACCGGGTTTGGTAGAGCTTGGCGAAAAGGATTATGAAGAAAACAAACAGCTTGGTATTATAGCAGCCAATGTATGTGACTTTGTATTCTTAGTTGGCCCAAAGAGGACAAGACCAGTCTTTGATGGCTTAAAAGAAGCAGGGTTTCCTGAAGCAAGTGTGTATGTCGAAAGAAATCTAAAGGCGGTAACAGAAAGATTTAAGAGTGTATTGAAGGCAGGAGATATCGTCTTGTTCGAAAATGATTTACCGGATACTTACAATGAATAAATTTGAGAAACTAATTAGAGAAAATGGGAGGAGAAGTCGATTCAATAATTAGAAATTGTCTTGAGGCAAAACTATGTAACAAGAAGATGGCAGGAATTATTTTTGATGGTTTGGTTTTTCCATATTTGGATCTAGAAAAATTTAGAAGAACTTTTGATTATGAAATAAAATTTCATAAGTTAAATAGTGATATTAAAACCAGCAGTGTTAATTTTAGTAAAGATTCATATTTTAAAGTAACTGAAGAATTAACTCCAAATATGACAACCTATGATAATGAAAAGGGTATTAGGATAATTTGCAAATATACTGGAGCGGAGATCAGTACTAAGGAAAAGACAGAATTTAAGATTAGTGTAGTGTCGCTACATACCAAAAAACAAAACTATTATACTGCGTATCTTTATGATCCAAGTCATAATCCAAAAATAAAGCTACATTACAACGATGAAATGGGAGATATTTTTGCTACAATTCATTTTACAACTAGTGAGAAAAAAGATATAGAACCGTTTTCAAATGACGACGCAAAACATGTTTTAGCAGAAGCAAAAGATTTATGGGTTTTCCCTACAAGTGGTGTTGTTTTTATATGGACACCAAGATAGTGAGAAATGGATTAAAAAGAGAGAACATGGTTTTGAAAGAGTTGATTTGTAAATCTTAGGAGAAAGGTAAAAAGTGAAGCGACTAAAAATTGGTGTGATATTTGGTTCTCGTTCTGTAGAACATGAGGTGTCAGTTATTACGGCTCTTCAGGTAATGCAAGCCGCAGATGTGAATAAATATGAAATTGTACCAATTTATATTACAAAGGAAGGCCATTGGGTTACAGGAAATAAATTATTCAAACTTGAAAGTTTTAAGGATTTATCCTTGTCAGTTTCCGGCTTGCAAAAGGCGTTTATAGCGCCTGACGCTTCGGTTGACTCGTTGGTAGGAGGTTCTCGTAAATGGTTTGGGGAGAAAGTACTCAAGAAGATCGATGTCGCCTTTCCTTTAGTTCATGGAACGCATGGAGAAGATGGAACATTGCAAGGCCTTTTAGAGCTGGCTAATATTCCTTATGTTGGCGCAGGTGTTCTCGGTTCAGCTCTCGGAATGGATAAGATTGCTATGAAGGCTGTTTTTAAAGAAAATCAGTTGCCCGTATTAAACTATATCTGGTTCTTACGAACCGAATGGGAAAACAAACAAAATGAAATCCTTTCCAAAATTGAGGCAGCTCTTAAATATCCGCTTTTTGTAAAACCTGCAAATTTAGGTTCAAGTATTGGGATTTCAAAGGCTGAAAACAGAGAAGCCTTAATATCCGCTGTAGATGTTGCCAGCCACTACGACAGGCGGTTAATAGTGGAAGAATCGCTAGAGGAAGGTATTGAAATAAATTGCTCTGTCCTTGGTAATGATGAACCAGTTGCTTCAGTATGTGAACAAGCGATTTCATGGGATCAATTCCTGAATTATGATGAAAAATATTTAAGAGGGGGTAAAGCTACTGGATTGAAGAGCGCAGAACGCCGAATACCGGCACCGATTTCTCAAGAGCTTACGCAGCAAATTCAGAAATTAGCTATTGATGCCTTCAAGGCGATTGACTGTTACGGTATTTCCAGAGTTGATTTTCTTGTTAATCAGAACAACGATGAAATCTTTTTGAATGAAATAAATACAATACCAGGTTCTATCTCGTTTTATTTATGGGAAGCTAGTGGCATTACTTTCTCTGAACTAATTGACAAGCTTATTAACTTGGCTTTATATATTCAAAAAGAAAAGAGCAAAAACACATATAGTTACAACTCAAAGATAATAACTAACTTAACCGATAAATCATTAAAGTGTGGTATCGTAAAATGATTGATTATGGAAATATCTAACAATGAAAAAATTACTCAAGGTGCAATACGACAAAGTAATAGATAAGATCATGGCAGATATTGCGACTGCAAAACCGTATTTTGAAAAGATACGGAAGGCGTCAATATTGTTTTTACTCAAATTAGCCTTGGTTGTTGTTGTCGTTTTTTCCATTGTATGGTTGGGTAAGTTTGGGTGGAAACGGTTGACCAATCAAGATATTTTTATGGTAAGCCCTGCAACATTTTTATTCGAAACCCCTGACTGGGCAACAGATGCATTTGTTCATGAGATAAACAATATCCATGGATTGAAAGGTAGATATAATATCTTTGAGAAGGATTTAACAAAAAAAATTGTGAATGTGTATGAAAGTAGTCCACTTATTTCTAAGGTTAACTATGTTCAACGAGAACTGCCTAACAGACTTAAAATGAAATTTGAATTGCGCAGGCCTGTAGCAATTGTTAAAAGGAAAAATAAAAAATATCTGGTAGATAAAGATTGTGTAAGGCTTCCGGATGAGTTTTACAATTATCCTGAAGAAGGAGATCCTATTTATATCATCAGTAGAAAATCGGTAAAGATACCTGGATATGGCGAAAAATGGAAAGACAGATCGATCGAGGATGGTATAATCCTTCTGAACTATCTAAAACATAACAAAATAGATAAGCTTTTAAAGATTGCGTCTATAGATGTATCGAAGATAGGAGATAGACACAAAGGCGGTAAAATTGGTGTAGAGCTATGGACAAAAGACGGGGCAAAAATAATATGGGGTTTCTCAGCATCGAGCGGGCAGGTAAACGAGCTTTCAAATTATGAAAAACTTCAGAATTTATTAAGTGTTGCAATGGAAGCAGGTGCTGAGCTGGAAAATGTTGAATATGTAGACGTAAGATGGAAAACGCCTTTAGCTAAGCGCATAAGTACTCGTTAAGTAACTGCACTCTGTTTTGTTTACTGAAGTAATATACCCCCAAGGGGATTTGAACCCCTGTCTCATGGCTGAGAACCATGTGTCCTGGGCCTAGCTAGACGATGGGGGCGTAAATCACTTTAGTTTTACTGGAATTTATAGAATAGAAATTTAACAGAATTAAATTAAAGTTTCAATCTAAAAGTATTTAATGCCATGACGGCGTAAAAGAAGCGAGGTATTCTACTCTTCAGACATAAATGGATACCTATAATCCGTTGAGGGAACAAATGTTTCTTTAATCGTCCGAGGACTCACCCAGCGGATCATATTGAGGGCGCTGCCGGCTTTATCGTTGGTTCCACTTGCACGGCTGCCTCCAAAAGGCTGCTGAGCGACAACCGCTCCTGTAGGTTTGTCGTTGATATAAAAATTACCTGCCGCATTTACAAGGATTTTTTCTGCCATCCTGATCGCCTTCCTGTTTCTGGAAAAAATTGAACCTGTTAAGCTATAAGGAGAGGTTTGGTCACATAAGTGAAGTGTCTCTTCAAATTTATCGTCCTCATATACATATACGGTAAGAACAGGTCCAAAAATCTCCTCTTCCATCGTACGAAAGTGAGGGTTGGTAGTAACGGCAATTGTGGGTTCAATAAAATAGCCCTTACTGTTGTCATAGTCTCCACCACATACGATCTCAGCCTCATTACTGTCTTTAATGAATTCAATGTACTTAGTGATTTTGACAAAGGCGGATTCATCAATCACCGCATTGATATAATTACTGAAATCCTCAACATCACCCATCTTCACCGTTTTCATCTCTTCAAGCATGTAATCCTTTAAATCTGTCCATAGACTGCGGGGGATATAAGCGCGGGATGCCGCAGAGCATTTCTGACCCTGGTATTCAAATGCACCCCGTATCAGGGCGGTGCCTAATTCGATTATTCCGGTATCTTTATGAACAAAGACAAAATCCTTGCCGCCTGTCTCGCCCACAATACGCGGATAGCATTTGTAATTTTTTATATTATTACCCACAGTCTGCCACATATTCTGGAAGGTGGCGGTACTTCCTGTAAAATGAACACCGGCAAGGTCCGGAGAGTTCATAATAACCGGGCCGATCTCACTTCCGGTTCCGGGGATAAAATTAATTACTCCATCCGGTACGCCAGCTTCCTGGAAAAGTTTCATTACATAGTAAGCGGAATATGTTGCGCTTGAAGCAGGCTTCCATAACGCTACATTTCCCATTATGGCAGGTGCGGAGGGGAGATTTGCGGCAATTGAAGTAAAATTAAATGGAGTTACGGCAAAAATAAAACCTTCAAGCGGGCGGTATTCCAGTCTATTCCAGATACCGATTGGCGAAATCGGTGGCTGTTGCTCGTAAATAGTATTTGCATAAAAAGCGTTAAAGCGAAGAAAGTCTATAAATTCACATGCGGCGTCTACTTCTGCCTGGAAGACATTCTTGCTCTGGCACAACATACTGGCCGCATTTAATAATGAACGTTGAGGGCCTGCAAGAATAGCCGCCGCCTTAAGAAAGATTGACGCACGATCCTGCCAATCCATTCCTGCCCACTGCTTTTGTGCCTTAAGGGCGGATTCAATTGCCATTTGCACTTCCTTCTCTCCTGCCTTGTGGTATGTGCCAACAACGATTCCATAGTTATGAGGAAGCACACATTTTCCCATGTTTCCTGTTTTTATCTCTTTGCCGCCAATAATAATGGGTATCTCTATCTGGCGGTTTTTAAGCTCTTGCAATTTGACCTTGATGTCATCGCGTTCAGGTGTGCCGGGAGCATAGTTCTTGATTGGTTCATTGGAAGGTAAACTCAGGTTGGGTTTTGAATTTGCCATATCAACATCCTTAAAAAAAGTTAATATATTGATAGGATTAATTGCCTTTTCAGTCAGAGAAATAAAGATGATATATCAAAATTTGACTGTTTATGAAAAAACATTTTTATAGTATATTATAACAAAACGGTTTGAATGATTAAGAACAATTTTAGAAACGATGCAAAAGGAAGAATCTTACACAATCGCACTGATACAGATGGCGTGTCAGGGAACCAGGGAAGAGAACCTCCAACGTGCCAGGCAACGTGTCATTGAAGCTGCTGAGCATGGAGCGCGTTTGATATGCCTTCCGGAGCTTTTCAGCTTCATATACTTTTGCCAGCAGGAGGATCCTCGTTTTTTCGAGTTGGCCGAATCGATTCCCGGTTATACAACAGATTATTTTTCACCATTATCAAAAACCGTAGATAGCGTTCTGGTGGTTCCGGTTTTTGAGAAAAGTATGACCGGTATTTATTACAACAGTCTGGTTGTGATAAACCCCGATGGCGCGATAGCAGGGAAGTATAGAAAAATGCATATCCCGAATGACCCACAGTTTCAGGAAAAATACTATTTCACTCCCGGTGATCTTGGGTTTAAGGCTATCCAAACTGTTGTTGGAAAAATCGGGCCTATGATCTGCTGGGACCAGTGGTTTCCGGAAGCGGCCCGCATGTGCGCGCTAGACGGTGCAAAAGTATTGATATATCCAACGGCAATCGGTTGGCTTCCGGGAGAAAAGGAGGGGGTGGGTGCAATGTATCTGGATTCCTGGAAAACAGTTCAGCGTGGACATGCGATTGCCAATGGCATTTATACGGCTTCTGTAAATCGAGTTGGTATAGAACCCAACCAGGCCGGAGATTCAGAAATTGAGTTCTGGGGACACTCTTTTATAGCTGATCCCAGGGGACACATCATCGCTGAAGCATCCGGAAAAGACGAGGAAATAATCTACGGAAAGATAGAACCGCTACTTATATCTGAAACACGCAAGACATGGCCTTTCTTCAGGGATCGACGCGTCGACGCATATCATGAGATTTCCGAGTAATTTATTGATTCTTGGCGCACCTTAAAATGTACAAAAAAAACTTAATTCGTTATCGTATGCCCGCTGAATGGGAGCAACATAAAGCAACATGGTTGAGCTGGCCACATAACCCCACAGATTGGCCCGGCAAAATGTCCTCAGTGCAGAAGATATATGCGGAACTGACTCAAAAACTTGCTGCAGTTGAAGAGGTTTGTATCCTGGTGAATTCTGAAAGACATGAAATGAGGGCAAGGACATACCTCAAAAAAGCTCATGCAGATCTTGCAAATATTCATTTCCATCACATATCAACTAATCGGAGCTGGATTCGTGATTATGGGCCGGTGTTCGTAGCCGACAACCGGACTAAAAGGAAACTAAAGAGGATCATGCGTTTTCGATTTAATGGCTGGGCTCGGTATCCCGCTCACCAAAAGGACGACAGTGTGCCATTAGAACTTGCTCACCGGTTAAACCTCAAAATGATCTCCACAAAATGGAAAAAGATACCACTGGTTTTGGAAGGAGGGAGTATCGATGTGAACGGGTTCGGCACATTAATCACAACGGAGGAGTGCTTGCTGGATCAGAATATACAACCACGTAATCCCGGCATTACTAAGAGCGAGCTGGGAAAGTTGTTCATGGAATACCTCGGTATTACCAATGTCATCTGGTTGAACAAGGGTATTGAAGGAGATGATACCCATGGGCATGTTGATGACGTCTGCCGCTTTGTCGACAGACGAACTATGGTGTTGGCAATGGAGACCAACTCATCTGATCCCAACGCTCTCGTTCTGGCTGAAAACCTGGAACGTTTGAAACAGGTACGATTAGAAGATAGGTCAAGGCCGACGGTAGTAACGCTTCCCATGCCGAGACCGATCTATTTCAAAAAATGGAGACTACCGGCAAGTTATGCAAACTTCTACATTGCTAACAAGATAGTTCTGGTTCCCATATTCAATGATCCTGCCGACCAAAAAGCACTTGGAATCCTGGCTGATCTCTTTCCTGCTCGTAATGTGATAGGTATTCATGCGGTAGATCTTCTCATTGGACGGGGAGGGTTTCACTGCATAACACTACAGGAGCCGGTTTAGGTATACAACACTAATCTATGAATCCTGCTATTTGACTTTACAACTGGATCAGTTTTTGGGAGGCAGGTCATAATCTTCCGGTATTAACACGATCTCAGCTTTGCGTAATTCTTCCTCCTTCTGCTCAGCAATTTTTTTTGCTTCGTTTAACGCACTCTCCGCTTCGATGAATTCTTTCTTTTTCTCTTTAGCAAGTTTTTTGGCTTTACGTTCAGCTTTAAGCCTTTTCTTCTCTTTTTTGCTTGCTAGTTTTTTCGCTTTCTTCTCAGCTTTGTGCAGTTCCTTCTTCTTCTTTTCAGCAAGTTTTTTGGTTTCTTCTAATGCGCTCTTCGCATTGAGTGATTCTTCCCTCTTCTGTTCGGTAAGAGTTTTGGCCTTGTTTAACGCACTTTCAGCATCGAGTAATTCTTTCTCCTTCTGTTCAGCAAGTTTTTTGGCTTTGCTTAATGCACCCTCAGCGTCGTGTAATTCTTTCTCCTTCTCTTTAGCAAATTCTTCAGCCTCAAGCCAGCCCGGCTTTTCCGTCGGTTCAGGTTTATCAGCAACTGCAAGACTAGAAATTAGAGAAAGACAGAAAAAACATACAATTGTTAATATTATTTTATTCATTACCACGTTACTCCTTCTGGTATTCAAAATTAATATTTATATTCATATTAACTAAAACCATCTGCAAATTATCCCATATATCAATTTAAAATCAATGAGTAAAATACTTAGAAAAAATGAACAGCAATATAAGAGACGACCATGGCGGTGGGGTTACTGTAGAACAAATTTAAGAAACACATGATTGTCTACTAGACGATGTTAGAACCTGTATGTAACATGCTGCATAGATTAATTTGTATTGAAGTGTTTTCAGTAACTCTTTGTATTGTAATATGGGCGATACTGGACTCGAACCAGCAACCACTTGCTTGTCGAGCAAGGAAAAGACGAAGTAGCGATTTTTGAGTGCCTGAGAATTATCGTAAGTCATTGTGAGAGAAAGAGCTGGGGTACCAGGATTCGAACCCGGACAAATTGAACCAGAATCAATTGTGCTACCATTACACAATACCCCATTGATTTTGTTATTTTATTTCATATCTTGCGAATATCAACAAAAAAATTTTCAGTCTCAGGCGGACAGTTCATGCCTTGAAGGTTTTTTCCCTATATGAACTGTAACTATGCCCAATGTCCTGGTAAAAAACATTACATCTTCCAGGCCGCATAGTTCCATTTTTTTCTTTAAACTTAATCTATCCGGGAAAGCTAATACTGATTGTGGCAGATATGAATATGCATCAACCTTGCTTTTGGCTATAAACCTTCCTATCATTGGTAATATTCTGGTAAAATAAAAAAAGTATACTCTTTTAAAAAGAAAATTTGTCGGTTGGGAAAATTCCAGTATGACAACCTTGCCATTCGGCCAGACTACCCTTCTCATCTCTTTTATTCCTTCTTCCAGGTTCGAGACGTTTCTTATACCAAAAGCAACAGTAGAAATCTCAAAGGCGTTGTCACGAAAGGGAAGTTGCAGTGTATCAGCTTCTACAAGTTTGATCTTGTCTTCCAAATGTCTCTTTTTAATTTTCGGTAATCCGTATTTCAGCATGTCGTGGCAATAGTCACTTCCGACTACCAGCCCATTTCCATTTAATAATTTTGAATATGAGATGGCAAGGTCTCCAGTGCCGGTACAAACATCCAATACTTTAGTATCCGGCTTTATGCCACTTACTTTTGCCGCAAATTTCCGCCATGACTTGTCAAAGTTAAGGCTCAATATCGCATTCAGGAGATCATATACTCCCACTATAGAGCCAAACATGCTTTTTATGTTTTCAGCTCTCTTTTTTAAGAGTTCTTCTTGTTGTATTTTACTTTCAGTATTCATAGACAATTTGGCAGGTGTAGGGTGTGTAATGCCCTCCGATCATTTTGCTTATTTTAAACTTTAGTCACTTTTAACTCTGTCTCAGAAAGTATTTCATTCATACTTCCGCTACGGTAACCTTCTAAATCCAGCGTAACGTAAGTAAAGCCGATTTCTTTAAACTTAGCGGCTAATTCTTCTCTTGCAGGTGAATTGGTAAGAATATGTATGTCATCAGGCAAAACCTCAATTCTGGCAATTGTTTCATGGTGCCTAACTCTAAATTGTATCAGTCCTAAATCCCTCAAATATTTTTCTGCTTCTGAAACCATACTGAGCTTTTCTTCCGTGATAGACTGTCCATACGGAAACCTGGAAGACAAACAGGCATACGCGGGTTTATTCCAGTTAGGAAGATTTAGCATTTTTGAGACTTCGCGCACGTCCTTTTTAGCCAATCCGGCTTCCTTTAAAGGGCTCCTGACATTCAGTTCTTTGGAAGCCTGTAATCCCGGACGGAATTCCTGCATGTCGTCCAAATTCGCACCGTCTGCAACATTCAGGAAACCCTGTTCTTTTGCTATATCTTTAAGCTTTCCAAATAGTTCAGTCTTGCAGAAATAGCATCTTTCAGGAGGATTATTTGCGAATCCTTCTATAGCCAGTTCACTGGTATCTATTACCAGGTGTTTGATGCCGATCTCTCTGGCAAGCTTTTGTGCCTCCTTAAACTCAAAATCCGGATATGTTTCCGACCTTGCCGTAACCGCCATAGATTTGTCTTTAAGGGTGTCGTAGCATACTTTAGCAACAAGTGTGCTGTCTACACCACCAGAAAATGCGACTACTACACTTTCCAGTTCGCTGACAATCGCTTTTAATTTAGATAGTTTATCTTCTACGTCCAAAATATATCCTCGTTAAAATTCGTTATTTTACCCTCAAATGTATACCATATGCAGTATCCAAAGTAACGAAATGGAAATTAATTTTCAATAAGAGATGTTAACACACACACATGATGAATGCAAATCTCGTTTTAGGACTTTTGATGGAGAGTTTAGTGGAAACATAAAGCGGAATACGTATTCTTTTGAAGATAATTTTCTGCAGATTAATAATTTGTTTATTTTGTCGAATACCGTCTTGTTTCGTAAAGTGCTTAATTCACGTTAGGTCCAAACATTCTTATCAGAAATGATACTCAAGCAGGCATCTACAACATTGGAATCGTAAAGAATACCTCTGTTGTTAAATATTTCTTCTTGTGCCTTTTCAATACCGAGAGCTGGGCGATAGGGTCTATGTGGTACTATAGCATCCACAACATCGGCTACGCTCATGATTCTGGCTTCAATGAGAATGCTTTCGCTATTTAAACCTGATGGGTATCCGGAACCATCCATTCTTTCGTGATGTTGAAGTACGAATTCTGCAATAGGCCATTGAAATTCAATCGTCTTTAATATGTCATAGCCGGCCTGTGAATGTGTCTTTATCATATCGAACTCCAATTCCGTTAATTTGCCACACTTACTGAGTATTTCTGTAGGTACCTGCATCTTTCCAATGTCATGGATAGTTCCTGCCAGATGAATACTGTCAATTTGCTCGCTGGGGATACCCATCTTTTCTGCAATAGCTCTGGCAAGATTAGCAACCTGTCGCTGATGACCTGCTGTGTAGGGGTCTCTCATTTCTACTGTCATTGCCATGGCATGGATGGTCTCTTTAATATTTGTCTTTATTTTGTATGTGCTCCTTTTGAGCTCGTTATAAAGAGATTCACTTAGTTTTACGTTTCTAAGGATGTTCCCATAAGATTCTACAGCACCTACAACAGTATCCATGAGCTGTTCAGGGTCCCCTTTTTGAACATAAGCGTGTGGCCTGAATTGTCTCCTTAAGTCTCTTCTCTCTTCTTGCCTGACAGTTGCCCCCGTGTGAAAAATTATAGGTACATATGGGTTAATTGACTTGATTTTTTTAAATACCTGTAGTCCTGTCAGGTCTGGCATATTAATGTCTAAAACTACCGCGTGGATATTATTATTGAATTTATCGATTGCTTCCTGCCCGGTTGAAAATGCTACTACCTGATAACCTTCTTCTTCTAATATAAATATGGTTGTTGTGAGGACAGAAGCATCGTCGTCTATAACCATTACTTTTGCCTTTTCTTGTTCGTATGAGTTGGTTTTCGTGTCATTTTTCATAATTATGTTATTTTAAACAATCTTCTATTTTCTTTCTATGGCATTAATTGTTAATTGTAATAGCGATACTAAATCAACTGGTTTCGTTATATGTGCAAAGGCCCCTCGTGATACGCCCTGTTTTGTAAAATCTTCAATGTCCTGTCCTGTCATTAAAACTACTTTCGTCTTAGGGTAAATTTTCCTGATCTCTTCAAGAGTTTGGAATCCATCTATTCCGGGCATTAGGATGTCTATAAACATAATATCAAAATGTGTGTTTTTGGCCATTTCTATTGCCATATATCCATTTGCTGCAACATAAACTTTGTATCCCCTACCTTCCAGTATCTCTTGTAGCGTATCGCGAATAACAGATTCATCATCAACTACAAGAATGGTAGTCTTTGTGAGATCCTCCTTTAAAGTTTTCAAGATTAAATCCAGGTCAAGCGGTTTGTAAAGAATTGCCTGTGTCTCCAGCTTGGTCACTTCATTCAAAGTATCTTCAGCAAGATAAGCAGTCATGAAAAATATAATGGTATCCGGACTGATTTTCTTAATTTCTTTAAAGGTTTCAATGCCATTAATACCTGGCATTTTCATATCTAAGAACGCAATTTTAAAATTCGTATTTTTGGCAGCTGCTATTCCTTGATAGCCGTTTTCAGCAACAATAACATTATAACCTTCGTCCTCCAGGATTCCTGCCAGGGTAATTCTGATACCCGGTTCATCATCAACGATTAATATGTTAAACTGATCCTGCATCTTTGTCCTCTAATGGTAACCTGATAAACATTTTTGTTCCGATGCCTTCCTGGCTTTTCACTTTGATAGCTCCGTTATGTTTTTGCATAATTCCATGGCATACTGCCAGGCCAATCCCTGTTCCTCTTGGTTTTGTTGTAAACAGTGGGTCGAATATTTTCTTGACCTCTTTTTCAGGAATGCCACATCCTGAATCGCTAATTTCAATTTCCATAAAACTCTCAGATACCTTTGATCTGATTTTTAATTCTCCACCATCCACCATCGCCTGACAGGCATTTTCAACCAAGTTTATAAGTACCTGGTCTATTTGATTTGCGTCTATCATTATCATGGGTAAGTTGGGTTGAAGGGTCTTAGAGAGTTTTATGTTTTTCGCGATCACTACTCTCGATAGTGCCTCATTAACAACTGCATTAATATCTGAACTAAACCTGGTGGGTTTAGAGACACGTGTGAATCCTAAAAGGTCATTTATAATTTTGGAGCATCTATCAATCTCATTGTCCATTATGTCAAGAAATTGTATGACCTTTTCATCGATGTCCGGCATTGCTTTCCTGGATAATTTTCTTTTCAAAAGGAAAACAGCATTCTTTATGGCACTCAGTGGATTCCTTAATTCATGACTTACACCAGAAGCTAATGTGCCTACAGCGGCTAATTTTTCGGTTCTTACCAGTTGTTCTTGTGCCTCATTTAATTGCTCATTCTTCTGAACCAACTCATTATTAATTAATGATAGTTCCTTGTTTACGTTCTTAAGCTCATCCATAACGCCTTCTTTTTCATCAATCAGTTGTTTTAGATTTTTTGTCATCTGATTAAATTGAGATGCAAGTAGCCCTATTTCATCTTTTGAACTTATTTCAACTTTCTGGCTCAAGTCCCCGGATGCTACCTTATCAGTTATTTTTACAAGGAGTTTTACAGGTTTTACAACACCACTTGCTATGAAATACGAAACACCTATACCGACCAATACAATAATAAATCCCAATGGAATACTTCTTGTCAACAATATCACTTGCATCTTTTTATTAATCCGTTCCGGTGTTAAACCGATCTGAATAATTCCCAGGAGTTTCGCTTCGTTTTGATCAGAATCCTCCTCTAAACCAAAAAATTGTGCAGCAAATTCTTCTTCTGCTATCGTTCGTTTTTCATATATTGGTACAACAAAATTATAAAATTGTTCACCATTGTCTGTCGTGAAAACATTGAAAACAGGGGTTGTAATACCTTCGATATTTTTGTGTACAGGTATATTGTCGATTTCAGTCTTTATCCATTTTTCTTTTTCTTCGAGCAGAATGTTATCCTGAGTAAGCAATACGCGCCAATATGCCAATTCTCGTTCTATGTCTAGATTGCGTAACCTTGTGATCGGTTCCTCGAAAAATGCCTTTTGCGCAACGGTCATGGAGTCTTTAACCTCTCCATCTTGTGCTAGTTGAGCTATTAAGGAGTAACCGCGTTTCTTTAACTCTTCTTCAAGTTGACTCCTTGTTTGAGTGAAAAAAAACCAGCTGCTGGCCAAGCCAATAGTTGCAATTAGCAAACTTGTGAAAAAAATGAATTTGAATCTTATTCCAATCTTAATCATTTAATTTTCTAATATTTGTATACTTATGGATAAAAATTTATCTTTGAGCCTTCCTGTACCACTTTTAATTTTAATCCAAGGATTTTCGCCGTGTCGGTGTTTACTGATAATTCAAAGTGGTCAGGATAGACTATGCCAAGTGATCCTGGCGTTGGCAGTTCTAATATTTTTCTGACTAATCCTGCTGCTTGCATTCCAACATCTTTATAAGCTGAAGATACGGCTGCCAGGGCGCCAGCCTTAACAAAAACATCTGATGTGCATAGTAAAGGAATCCTGTTTTCAAGTGTGGTGGTTTTGATTAAATCAAAAGATTGTTTTGTTACTACTGTACTATCAGGCAATAACCACAATGCATCAATTTTGTCGATCAGATTTTCCATAGCGTCGGATACTTCTTTTGAAGAACTAATTTCGTATTTAACCAAATTCATGTCCGCATTCTCTATCTTATTCTCAGCGATTGCGACAATGCCTCCTGTTTTAGAAGGGTCATAAATTACTCCCAAATTCTTAAACGATCCTAAGATGGATTGAAATCCCTTTAATTGATCTTCTATAGCAATTTCAGTGGATATGCCGGTTATGTTAGGCTCTGTAAGCTGAAATCTTGCATGATTGATTACCATGCAAAACATTATAGGTATCTCATCAATTTCTTCCTTTAATACGGTTGCCGCTAATACTCCTATTGCCAAAACAATATCCGGTTTTTCATTCTTGACCTTACGTACTATCTTTTGCCCGAGCTTCATCTTGCCATCCAGATCGTAAATTGATTTTATAGTAATATTATTTTTTAAACATTCGTCCTGGAATCCTTTTACAACCTGGTTGTATGCAGAAAGATCCTGGCTCTTGATCACTATTGCGGTTTCTTCGGTATGAGCACTGCAGGCGCTTAGCAGGAATGTGCAGAGAACAATAATGAAAACAGTATATTTGTGGTATTTATTAATCAAAACTCGAATCTCAATTCAACGACAAACGACCTCCCCTGTTGAGGATAATCAGTAGGGACTGTATTTTGCGGAGCAGGATCGTCATAGCTTTTGTCAAAAAGGTTAAACACTGATCCTCTAACCTCAAGGTTGTCTATGAAATTCTTTCCAATAAGTGTCATATTTACCAGTGCTTGTGCAGGGATATTCCGTCTGGTATCACCATCTTCTCTCGGCCTGGGGCCGCTGAGAAGGGTAGTGAGATTGGCATTGGCATATTTCCAAAATGCGATATTTATACCGATGTTCCCATTATGCACGGGGACATCAGGTAACCGATTCCTATTCCTTGTGTCTTCGGCATCCTGATAGGTATAATTGGCAAAAACGTAATTGTCATTCCCGAAATCTGCCTTAAATTCCGCCTCAACACCTTGTATCCTGGCACCTCCACTGTTTTGAAACTTCTTAGGGCTTCCTGTGTCTATGATAATCTTGTCTCGTATTCGGTTATAAAAGTAATTCATGCTGGCCCTTATGTGACTGGTAAAGTTATAACCCAGGCCAGCCTCAAATGTATTAATCTTCTCGGGGTCAAGATCGGGGTTGCCAATCTTGACCCCATTATTCGTAAGAAACATCTCCTGGAAACTGGGGGCCTTAAAGGCAGTCGCAAACAACAGCTTCAGATGTGCGTCCTCTATAAACCGCCATATAAGCCCGACCCTTGGATTGGTTGTACCTTCAAACCGGGTAAACCGGTCATACCTCACGCCAACTGTTAAATCAATATCTTTTGTAATATTCCACTCATCCTGCAGGTAAAAAGCGTATATGTGTCTTGTCGCTCTTCTGGTAAAAGGAAGGTCACTGCTGAAATCTGTAACTAATGGTAGCGTGGCGAATGTCACAGGATTAAAATTTGTTTCATAATGTATGTCTCCCTGGTGAATCCATTCGTACTGGAAGCCAAAGGTCAGTTCATTTCCTTCAAATACTTTATAGTTAACCTGATTATCAAAACCGATAGTTCTTTGCTTGAACCGTAATTGCCCTTTCATACCATCAGGATGGAGACGGCCATTACTATCTATAAAGCCGTCAGGCCTCTGTTCAAAAAAGGGATCGTAGTTGTACTGATCGTAATACACCTTTGGAGTTATATTCAGCCTTTCCCCAAGTTGTAACTTATAAGCAAATTCAGAGAATATGTAGGTGTCCTTCAGGATCGATTCATCATTAAGTGCATCATTGACGCCGATGTAATCCTTTCTCCTTTTCTTCATGTACTGAACCTTTGCTTCCAGGTTGTTGTATGACAGTTTCAAGTTCAGGTCTGTCTTTTCCTTTCGGTTTTGAGATTGTCCGGGGCTTTTGGAGTATGAGTTCGGATAGAGAACATCCTGCTCTATTTTTTTGCTGAAACCCTGGGTATCAAAATAATCAAGGAATCCGGAAATCTTCAGGTCACCGAATTCCCTGCCGAACAGCAGGTTGTAATTTTGAGTACTGAAAGAGCCGCCGCTTGTAGTCACTTGAAAGCCGTCTATATCCTCAGTGTCCTTTGTAATAATGTTGACGACAGCGAGGAAGGCGTTTTGACCATACAAGGCAGAACCGGGTCCTCTAATAACCTCAATCTTCCTTATGTTTTCAACCGGAAGGTCGTCGAAATTCCACATAGCGCCGCCTCTCCAGGCATCATTGATAGAATGTCCGTCTATCAAGACCTTTATCTTTTGTGAGGCGTCATCCAGCACACCTCTTACGGCAATCTCCCTTTCGCCGGTTTCGTCCATAGAGATATAGAAACCGGGTACTATTCTCAACACATCTATTAATGTCCTGAATCCCATTTGTTTTATCTGTTTGGAGGTTATTACGGTCATTATGGCTGGTGATTTCGAGACAGCTCTGGGCCGTTTTAAAGCACTGACAACTATCTCCTCCTCTGAAAAGATAGCGAAGATTTCTTCAAGTCCAGTGTTATTGCCCTGAGCATACAAATTTCCAAAAGCAGATAGCGTGAGATTTAACAACAGAATCAGGGCTAAATTAAGAAATGTGAATGTTTTTGTGGGTTGTAAAGACGTATTAAATATTTGTAAGGATTTATTATTCATGATAGCGTTTACTTACTCAAAAGAAGAAATTTTTCCTCTGATAAGTAATATTCTACGTAATTACTGTAGCAGAACAAAATATGGTACATAACGAGCAGATAGGTCAGCCAATGGCGATACATGTTCTCTGAGATATCGTACTGAGCCATCGGCGGCATCACCGGTAAAAGCAATAATGTCCGGTTCCAAACTATTGACCCGTTCCACGACGGTTTGAACATAATCGCGCTTAATAGATGTTCCGGCGTGAATATCCGAAATCTGCACAATTCGTAAGCTTTCAAGTTCCGGATGCAAATTATCAAAAGGAATAGACACCTTTGTAAACGGACATGAATTCTCGATATGAGAAAAAGTGTAAAAATTAATTACACATGAATGTTCCTGGGATTTTGAATCTAACTGCCAGTGAAATGCTTTTTTTTTGGTGACATCCATGTTAGTTTGATTTGATCAAAATAGGCCTTCCTAGCCTTCGTTCGTAATGGTATACAGTACTTATTAAAAGTCAAGTTATAAATCTTTTTTTTCGGAGTTAATCGGTCAATTTGGTTTGATACGGTCTGCTATTAAGTCTCTTAAGTCGGGAGTACTTAGCTCTTTGAGTTCATACATTGCTCTTACGATAGGCTTGTTTATCTTGATGATTTTGCTTAAATCTATTGGTGTGCCTGTGATGACGATATCGCACTCTGTTTGGTTAATAGTCTCTTCAAGTTCGATGATTTGCTTCCTGCTATAACCCATGGCAGGGAGAAGCTTATCAATATCAGGATATTTATTGAATGTCTCTTTTATACTACCGACTGCATATGGTTTTGGGTCAACAAGTATGGATGGACCATATTTTCGGGCTGCCAGGACAGCTGCGCCATATGCCATTCCGCCATGTGTTACTGTAGGCCCATCCTCCACAGCAAGAACTCTGCAATCTTTTATTTTATCCGGGTTATCAACCGAAATATTCAAGGTCGCATCAATAATGATAGCATTTAGATTAGTTTTTTTTATGTTTTCTTTAACCTTGATTATGTTTTCAGCATCGGCATATTCTTCTTTGCTTATGATAACTATATGTGCAAGCATAAGATTTGTTTCACCGGGAAAATATGTTAATTCATGTCCCGGCCTGTGTGGGTCAACAAGAGTTATATGGAGGTCAGGTTTGTAAAAAGGTAAATCATTGTTACCTCCATCCCATACTATTACGTCGGCTTCCTCCTCAGCTTTTTTTAATATTGCTTCGTAATCGACACCTGAGTAGACGATGGTTCCCTGTTCTATATGAGGTTCATACTCTTCCATCTCCTCTATTGT
>JANLHC010000148.1 GCA_024654465.1 Candidatus Scalindua sp. | reverse complement strand
CGGATTAAAACTCTTTCAATAATTTATTTTTCTTGTAGTTATAATCTTCATCTGTTATGAAGCCTTCATCCCTCAATTCCAGATACTCCGCCAGAATCTCTTTAATGTTTCTTCCTTCTGCACCGTCATCATGCTCCCTCAGAAGATCACTTTTCTTATGATCGTAATCTATGCCACTGATGAACCCATCTTCCTTTAGTTTGCGAAGATCATTAAATTTATCTTTCATGCTCTTTGTTTGTTTACTGCCTAGAATTAATGCTTTTCTGCGTTTATAATCCTCTTCGGTAATAAGTCCGGTAGCTTCTAATTCTTTAAGCTCCAGAAGCTGGTCTGTGATACTCATTCTTGGTAGCACAATTTTAGAGGAACCACCCGGAACGATTTCACCGGTAGCTGTGGCATGTTTATCAGTGAGTTTTTCTTCCTTTCCGTAGTCTTTTTCTTTGACAAAAGTATCTTTCTTTAAATCGATTATTAACCAATTTTCATGCCCTCTTTTAAATATTTGATCGGGGCGTATACTTAGCTTCCAAAACGCGTTTTTTGTTATACTGAATGGATCAACAAACACTTCCTCTTCTGTCTCTCCAAATGCACCTTGCGTATTTTTGTCTAGCACAGCTGAATATTGTATTCTTGAGAACACAACATTTAATTTATCATTAGAGATGAATAATCCGAATACGGTGTCTACTCCTCCAGACTTAAAAAAGCCTTTTTCTTTATTGAAATGCGAACTAACTAATATGTATTGTGATGGGGATGCCTTTGTAAAAGCATCCGCTATATGGGGTGCCAAATTCAATAATTCACCCTCCTTAAAAACATTCAGTTCTTTGCCCCAGCCACTAATATTCTTTTCTTTAAAATAAATAGATCCAAGTGCGCTTGACAACATGTTTTTGTTTAAATATTGAGGATGATCAAGAAATGTCTTTGAATCACCCGTTGTGCTATTTACAGCTTCAAGTCTTACATACGTCTTGCCTTGATTATATATATTGTCTCTTGGGCTTCTAACCTGACTATCCTTGACCAAGGAATTAAAGTCTGTACAACCAATAGCCCCGAATAAAACAACAAGTAATAAAACACGTTTAAAATTCATTCAAAAGTTCCTTCTTTTTCAATTCATAATCTTTTTCTGAAATTAAGCCTTCATCGCTGAGAACTTTTAACTCTTTTAGTTTGTCTCGTACGTCTTGATATTTTCGTTTTTCTTCAACGAAATTATCGCTGGTCCTTACTTTCCTTTCAATAGTTCGTGCTCGGCCACTTGCTTTAAGTGGATTATCTTCAACATTATTACTGCTGCTATCACCACCAGCCACACCAAACAAATTACTACTCAAATCGAAAATAAGCCAGTTTTGATGTCCCGGTGCAAACCGTTGTCCTTCCATGGGGATAAGATTCCAGTGACTGCTTCGCTTCACCTCAAACGGATCTTTAAATTTAGCCTTATTACTCTTTCTAAATGATCTTCCATCGTTGATGCTTTTTTTGTTTTGAATATCGCTAAAGACAATGTTGAGTTCGTTGTTTGATATAAACATACTGAAATAACTTTGGGCATCAGATAAAAGGATCTTATCAACAGTAGAAAAAACTAAAATATCTTGAGAATCATTGGCCATTGAGAATGCACTAAGTATTGGAGGTATAATAACCTGCAATTCCGCTTTCTGGTATAACTGTTTTTTACCTTTGGCACCCAGCATTAATGATTTCTGTGTGTAAAAAATGGATGAAAGAATATTTGTGAGTCCTCCTGCCGTAAAGTAATATGGGTGATTATAGTTTTTCTTTATTACGTTTCCATTTTCATCAAGTTCCTCCCGTATCTCAACAGATGTATTATTATCATTGACTGTTGCCCCAACTACGTTACTTTTTCTAGGTGTTTTCTTATTGTATGAGAAGCAGCCAATTGTTAGAGAGAGCAATAACAGTAAAGATATAATTTTAAGTAAATAATATTGTTTCATAACTCCATCCCTTCTTAACATATTTTGTCGGTTGCTTCTGCCAGAGAAGATACCTCGATCATATTAAGAGATTTTATTTGTGAAGTGTCTTTGGTATTGTCTTTTGGAATAATTGCGTTTTCAAACCCAAGCCTGGCGGCTTCTTTTATTCTACTATCAAACTGGCTAACTCCTCTGACTTCACCACCTAAGCCTAACTCGCCTATTATAATAGTATTGCCTGGTATTGCGATATCCTTGAAACTGGATACAATTGCAATTGCAATTGCAAGATCTGCTGCCGGTTCCTCAATTTTCACACCACCAACAACATTTACAAAGACATCGTATCCTCCTAAAAGAAGACCCGTTCTCTTTTCCAACACGGCCAGTATCATAGTAACACGATTGTGGTCAACACCACTCACTTTACGCCCTGGCATTCCAAAGCTTGATCTGGTTACTAGCGCCTGTACTTCTACGAGAATCGCCCTTGTTCCTTCCATACATGAAATGATTACAGAGCCTGAGCTTAAGTTATGTGTCCTGGAGAGAAATATCTCTGAGGGGTCTTTAACCTCTCGAAGACCATTTTGACACATCTCGAAAATTCCTATCTCGTTTGTAGGCCCAAAGCGATTCTTCACCGCTCTTAGTATTCTGAACGACATGAATTTCTCACCTTCAAAGTACAGTACAGTATCAACTAAATGCTCCAATACCTTGGGTCCGGCAATCATTCCTTCTTTGGTAACATGTCCAACTAAGAAAACAGAAGATTCCGTTTTTTTTGATATTTGAATTAGTTCATTAGCACATTGCCTGACTTGTGAAACTGTTCCCGGTGATGATTCAAGTTCTGGCTTGAACACAGCTTGTACTGAGTCCACTATGACGAGCTTGGGCTTGATTTTCTTGATGTGTTCAAGAATAACATTTAAATTGTTTTCCGCAACCAAAAAAATATTATTCGATGTAACACTGAGTCTGTCTGCGCGTAATTTTATCTGTGCGGTTGATTCTTCTCCTGTTACGTACAAAGATAGGCAGTCCTGTTCGCTGAATTTTTGGCATACTTGTAATAGGAGTGTTGATTTTCCTATTCCCGGTGTTCCTCCAATCAAAACTGCTGAACCAGCTACAATGCCGCCACCGAGAATTCTATCAAATTCTTCGATGTAGGTATGCGTCCTAAGTTTACTAACCGGCTTTATGTCTGATATACAGATGGGACTTTCTATATCATATTCTGGACGGATGTGTTTAAATGCAGATTCGCATTTTTCTTCTGTCATTGAATCCCACTCATCGCAACCAGAGCATCGACCTACCCATTTATTCGATTTCCATCCACATTGCCGGCAGACAAAAACAGTACTAAATTTTGCCATAGTATAACGTATCGTGTTTTAATATTTAGTATCGCTATTTTAGGACGTTATATTCCTGAAAACTATAAAAAAAGGGGCTTGGTAGCCCCTTTTTCATATACTCGATTTGTAAAATCACTATTAATTATTTGCTTTCCGAGCCGCTAGTGACTAACTCTTCCTTAACCATTACTTCCTCAAAAAACAATTCTCCATCTTGCAATTTTACCTCAATAGCATTACCATCTTTAAACCTCCCTCTTAAGATAGCTTCAGAGAGAGGATCCTCTATCAGGTTTTCTATGGACCGATGTAATGGTCTTGCTCCATAATTTGGTTTATAACTTTTATCAATGAGGAAATCAGCGACCTCCTGAGGTACGGTAAGAGTTATGTTATAGTTTTTCAGCCTTGAACGTATGCTTTCCAGTTCAATTTCAACAATCTTTCTCAAATCATCTTTTGTAAGATCTCTAAACACCGCGATATCGTTAACCCTGTTGACAAACTCTGGGCGGAAATGCTTTTCGACTGCTTCTAAAAGTTGCTCTCGAATAGATTCATATGATTGTTCACCGGAAGCTTTTTTGAATCCAAGCGAAGATGCATTTTTAATTATGTCACTACCGATGTTTGACGTCATTATTATGATTGCATTTCTGAAATCAACATGACGCCCAAAGCTGTCTGTTAATTTACCTTCTTCCATAACCTGTAACAACATGTTGAATACGTCTGAATGGGCTTTTTCTATTTCGTCCAGAAGTACCACTGCATAAGGACGCCTTCTAATTTTTTCAGTTAACTGTCCTCCTTCCTCAAAACCAACATAGCCGGGAGGTGCGCCTATTAATCGTGATACATTATGTTTTTCCATGTATTCGGACATATCTATTTGAATCAGCGATTCTTCTTCACCAAACAATGATTTGGCCAGTGCTTTTGAAAGAAGGGTCTTACCTACTCCTGAAGGCCCTATAAAAATAAAGCTGGCACTTGGTCTATTGGGGTTCTGTAGACCCGCTCTTGACCTTCTTACCGCCTTTGCTACTGCTTTTATAGCATCGTCCTGTCCGATTACCGTTTTTTGAAGTTCGTCCTCAAGATTCAGTAATTTCTTTGCTTCTTCAGCTTCCATACGTTTCAGAGGTATGCCTGTCATGGTTGCAACCACCTCGGTAACAACGGCTTCGTCTACCGTTCCGTCAACTTCCGTGTAATTTTCACGCCATTCTTTTTCTACGTCACTTTTTTTCTTTTTCAATTTGTCTGCTTTGTCTCGAAGTTTTGCTGCCCTCTCAAAATCTTGTAACGCTACGGATTCATCCTTTGCTTTTTCGAGGTCTCCTATCTCTTTTTCTATATGCCTTAAATCAGGAGGATGTGTAGTCGCTTTTAATCTTACACGGGCACCTGCCTCATCGATAACATCTATTGCTTTATCAGGTAAGAATCTCCCTGTAATATACCTTGTCGCATATTCTGTTGCTAATTTTATTGCCTCATCAGTTATTTTGACCTTATGGTGCGCTTCATACCTATCCCTTAAACCTTTTAAAATTTCAACAGTTTCTTCTTTCGAAGGTGGTTCGACAATTATTGTCTGAAATCTTCTTTCGAGCGCACTGTCTTTCTCAATATATTTTCTATATTCATCGAGTGTGGTTGCACCTATACATTGTATTTCTCCTCTGGAAAGAGCGGGTTTCAGGACATTGGAAGCATCAATTGCCCCTTCTGCACCTCCTGCCCCTACTAACGTATGAAGTTCGTCTATAAAGAGGATTATGTTTTTTGCTCTACGTACTTCACCCATCACGGCTTTAATTCTTTCCTCAAATTGACCGCGGTATTTTGTGCCTGCTACCATCATTGCCAAATCTAAGGCGACTATTCTTTTATCGCGCAACAGTTCCGGAACGGCACCGCTTACCACAGATTGGGCCAGACCCTCAACTATTGCAGTTTTTCCTACTCCGGCCTCTCCAATCAAAACCGGGTTGTTTTTTGTTCGACGACTTAATACCTGAATCAAACGTTCGATACTCGACTGCCTGCCAATAACGGGGTCTAATGTTTGTTCCTTTGCTTGCTGTGTTAGATCACGACCGAAGGAATCAAGTGCAGGTGTCTTTGACTTGCCTTTTTTCTCCTCTTTTTCTTTAGCGCCCTGTGTCGTTTCCGCTCCAAGAAGTTCGATCACTTCTTCCCTGACACCCTCTAATTTTATGCCCAAATTCAGTAAAACCTGCGCGGCAACGCCTTCCCGTTCCCTGAGGAGCCCAAGTAGCTGATGCTCTGTTCCTATATAGTTATGGCCCATGGACTTTGCTTCTTCCATAGCATATTCTAGCACTTTCTTTACCCTTGGAGTAAAAGGTAGTTGTCCAACTGAAACAAGGTCGGGGCCTGCTTGAACTATTTTTTCGACTTCCATGCGAATCTTTTTCAGATCAATGTCTAAATTTTGCAAAACATTTGCCGCCACCCCACTGCCTTCTTTTACCAAACCAAGCAATATATGTTCTGTCCCTATATATTCATGATTAAACCTTTTTGCTTCCTCTCTGGCAAGTGCCATTACTTTTCTTGCCCTGTCGGTAAATTTGTCAAACATTTTTGGCCACCTTTTTTCTATAAACCGTCAAGCCTCTTCCTTACGTAAGAGGCCCTGATAACATTTCTTTGTGTGGAATCCAGTTCACAGCCTTGCAGCTTTTGTAGATGTGCTGGAAGTGTCAGGACAAAGAGTTCGTTAAGGGTTTGCATTTCAATATCGTCAATCAAGCCGATATTTACTCCCATACGAACCTGTGAGAGTAATTGTAAAATTTCTTCAGATGTAATCATTCGAGCGGCCTTAAGCATACCATATGACCGCCAAATTCTATCTTCTAATTGATCCTTACTTTCCATAACCAAAGCCTTTCTGGCCATTCTTTCATAACTTGTAATACGCGGTATCACACTTTCAATTATGGATAATATTTCCTTTTCTGATTTTCCTAATGCAAACTGGTTTGAAATTTGGTACAAATCGCCGGACACTTTAGTGCCCTCTCCGTATAACCCTCTGACTACTAATCCAAGCTTACCTACGGCGTTAAAAACCTTTTCAATATGTTTAGTCATGCCGAGCGCCGGGAGATGTAGCATTACAGAAACACGCATACCTGTACCAACATTTGTCGGACAGGCAGTCAGGAATCCAAATCTTGAAGAAAATGCAAAGCTTAAATGTTCTCCCAATATATTGTCAATTTCATCAATTGTATCCCAGGTACTTTTTAACTCGAAACCTGAACGGATCACCTGGATTCTGAGGTGATCTTCTTCGTTAATCATCAAACTGACCGTTTCTGATTTTCCAAATGCAACGCCTCTTTCTCCTTCCCCTTCGGCATGCTCCTTGCTAATCAGGTGTCTTTCTACAAGAAATAATTTATCAATTGCAGTTGCCTGGTTTAAATTTACATAAGAGACATCCTGTGCTATTTTACGTTCAATTATAGTCTTTCTCAGTAAAGATTCTATCTCTCTCCTTTGCTTGAAATTTGCACGGGACAGAAAAGGATATCCTGCAATATTTCTTGCCAGACGGATTCTGCTGCTAATAACGATGTCAGATTCCTTGCCTGTACCCCTTAGCCACTCGCCAGTATTGTCAGAAAGATCTTTAATCTCCATCTTCAACATTCCCCGAAAGTTCATAAATTTTATCTCTTAATTCTGCCGCTTTTTCGTAATTTTCTCTTTCTACCGCTTCGTTCAATTCCTTACGTAATTGGATCAGCTCATTTTTCTGAACAATTTCTGCGCCTGCGTTTGCCGGTACTTTGCCCACGTGTTGGGAACTACCATGCATCCTTTCAATAAGAGGTAATAAACCCTTCTTAAATACATTATAGTCCATGGGACAGCCAAGACGACCTTGAGATCTGAATTCCAGATAAGAAATACCACATACAGGGCAAGTTGTTTTTGACATTTCCCTTATTTCAGGGGATACCTGGTTAATAAGGCTTGTTAAAATATCAGATGGGGACGGTGCTTTTGGGAAGTGATTCGTAACATTTTGGGCGCAATCCTCGCAGAAATGCCTTTCTTTCTTTTCGTTTTCTATAATTTCAGTGAGGTGCACCGTCGCCAGTTTTTTATTGCATGACTCGCATTTCATTATAAATAGCTTCCTCTCCTAATCGTTCTTATTTTTTCGTCCATTTAAGCAGTTCTATAACTTCACCGAGAGACGTTTTTCCATGAGAAATTTCCTCACGTATTCTGTTCTCTTTTTCCAGCCAATCCATTGCGTAGTTAGCCATTTCTTTCGCTTCGTGCTTAGGCATAACTATCAGGCCATCACTGTCGCCTATGATCCAGTCGCCGTTATTAATCGTTATACCTGAAATATTTATAGGAATACCGATCTCACCAAAACCTTTAGGCTCTCCTGCATTCGGCATGATCAGTCTCGCAAATGCAGGAAATTGTAATTTTCTTATTTCTCCGCTATCACGAATTGCTCCGTTTACGACTACCCCTGCAAGCTTCTTTTGTATCGCGCTATGAGTTGCAAGTTCTCCCCATACGGCAGGGCCCACACCTCCGGAATCAATAACTATTACGTCTCCTTGTTTCGCGATATCTATAGCCTCAACCGGTTTCGCCCAGTCACCAGGATATGTTCGAACGGTTACTGCCCGTCCGATCATCTTCGTTTCTAAAGCAATGCTGTTTATTCCGGTGATCCCTTTCAGACGGTGGCTGCCATCTGATATATTTGCAGTTGAAACTTTTTCTAATATTTCACGGACATCGTCGCTTGAAGTTCTTTTAAAGAATTCCTCTGCGATTTTCTCTCGACTTAATATCGCTTTCTTTAAATTTTCAGTAGCAGTCTTTATGTCTGTCGCCTTACAAATTGCGCCGCCGACTACTATAATTTTTGCACCTGCATTTATTGCGTCAACAACCGTTTCGGAATTAATTCCTCCGGCTACAGCAACGGGAATATTGACCTTTGAGCAAATTTCCTTAAGTCTTTCGAAAGGGCTACTACCCTGCATCTGTTCGTCAATTGCTGTATGAACGCCTATAAAATCGGCACCCCATTTCTCAACTTCTATCGATCGAGAGACACAATCAGCGATTCCGAGGAGGTCAACCTCAACTTTTATCCCATAATTTTTTCCTGCGCTTATACACTCCTTTATTGTCGCGTCTGTAGCGCTTCCCATTACAACAGCAATGTCGGCTCCTGCTTTAGCAGCCGTTTCCATTTCCACACGACCGGCATCCATCGTTTTCATGTCAGCTACTATCATTGTCGTGGGAAATTCTTTCCGAAGCGCCCTTATAGAATCTAACCCTTCACTTTTAATTAAAGGTGTGCCTGCCTCAATCCAGTCAACTCCTGAATCAACTGCTTCCCTGGCAACATTGATGGCACGTCTTAAGTTTATAAAATCTAAGGCTACTTGAAGGATAGGAGTGTCTAAATTAATATTCACTTATGGTTTGTAAAAGAACGGATTATACATAATATGCAGCAGCACATTTTTCAGATTCCCATGTCTTAACTTTGGCAACAAATATTTCCGGAGGCAACTGTGCGCTTAAGCTGTTATATATTACCTTTGAAACATTTTCTGTTGTGGGGTTCTCCTGTTTAAACTCACCCAGCTCATTTAAATAAGAGTGATCAAAATGGGAAAGTATTTCTCCAAGTTTCTTTTTAACAATTTTGAAGTCCACAACCATTCCCAGTTCGTTAAGTTTTTCTGCCTTAAGTGTAACTTCTACTCTCCAATTATGCCCGTGCAATTTTTCGCAATCTCCATCATAGCCACGTAAATTGTGAGCACCGGCAAATGTTTTTTCGACAACTAACTCATACATATTAAGGGAACCATTACACTTCTTATCGGCAGAAAATGATATTTATTTAAAAGATTAATTCTACTTTGCTTAAAATGAAAGTCAAGCGTTTATTTGAATGCCTGGAAATCGCTAAAGGTGCAATTTAGAAAGAGGTCTGTTTCATTAATAAAACCTCAATGATGCTGCTAAAAATAGTATTACAAAAACTAATATCAGGGCAAATACCTGTAATATTTTCTTATATACAGGTGGCTTGACTAAACAGGAACAATCTTCCTCCGTTTTATCTTCTTTGATGAGAAAAGCATTTACACCGTAAATGATAAAGAGGCATACAGCGAGTAGAATCTTAATCCTAATTACTGTCTTATATCCTGAACTTAAGTTTGTTTCGGTAACCGACATAATACTGCCAATAGAATTAATAATTCCGGTAATAATAAGTACACTTATTAATATCCCGACATAAATACGAAATCTTTCATGAATATCATTTGAAAATGCTCCTATTCCGGGAACAGATGAGCTTCTTCCCAAAACAGGACGTAATATTGCTACGAGAAAGATCATCCCGCCAGCCAGAAGGGCTGCTGCAGAAAGATGAAACCAGTGGTTAATCAAAATCAATGTATCAGGTATCATGTTAAATCTCCGTTAATTTTTGTGATTAGAATTCTTATAAAATGCATTCTACAGTAATTTGTCAGACTGTTTAATTAACATTATTATTTTAGGTTAGTTGAATCTGAATCGAAAATCAAAAGGTTTTTGTGTTTATTATAAATTGTGAGGGTTACAGAAAAAATAACTTTGTATTTTCTTCCGAACCATAAACTGATGGTTAACACTTTTGTTGGGACATATTGCCTTTGATTTTCATTAAAATGCATGCTAAAATCTAAATCATGCGGCCTTAGTCATACATTGAGCGAGCATAAGACGTAAGTGTGACTCGGCCTGCGTTTTTCTGGATTCTAGACAAAAATTGAATATAACTTAAATTTTATTAAATAATTATATATTTTAAAAACATGAAAGTACTAATATCAGACAACCTACCGGACATATGTAAGACAATTTTGGAAAATGCGGATATCGAGGTAACAACGAAGACAGATTTTACGCCGGAAGAGTTACAAAAAGAGATAGGTGTATACAATGGTTTAATCATTCGAAGCAGCACTCAGTGTACGCCGGAAATTATTGAAAAGGCTGATAAGCTTCAAGCAATTTGCCGGGCAGGTGTTGGGGTTGACAATGTCAATGTCCCTGCCGCTACGAAAAAAGGTGTTATTGTAATGAATACTCCGGGGGGAAACACAACTTCAACTGCGGAGCATACGATTACACTTCTTTTAGCTTTATCAAGGAATATACCACAGGCCTGCAATTCTGTTCGTGAAGGGAAATGGGAACGCAAGAAATTTACGGGTACTCAAGTTTCCGGAAAAGTACTAGGTGTAATTGGATTAGGTAAGATCGGGAAAGAGGTCGCAAAACGTGCTATAGCGCTGGAGATGAGGGTGCTGGGATACGATCCTTTCGTTTCGAATGAAAAAATTCCAAAGCTGAATATCCAACTTGTTGAGAACCTCGACGAAATATACAGACAGGCGGATTATATAACCTTGCATATTCCCTTGCTTAATGATACGAAACACCTGATTTCCAGTAGTGAACTTGAGTTGATGAAAGATGGGGTAAGAATAATAAACTGTGCAAGGGGTGGTATAATTTCAGAGGATTCACTTTATGACGCCATTGTGAGCGGTAAGGTCGCCGGTGCCGCAATTGATGTTTTTGAGAAAGAACCGCCTGGAAACAATAAACTTCTGGGACTCGACAATGTACTTCCGACACCGCATCTTGGAGCCTTGACAAAAGAAGCCCAACTTGCAGTCGCTGAGGATGCAGCAAAACAGATGGTTGATGTGCTAAAGAACAATATCATACGTAATGCGGTTAACATGCCCGTGCAGGGCTCTGAAGAGTTACAGCAGCTTAAACCCTATATAGCACTGACAGAGAAGATGGGTGCACTCTTATGCCAGTTGGTAAGTGGTAGGATCCAATCTATAGACATACAATATAGTGGTGGTGTTTCTAAGGATAATATCCGTCCTTTAACAGACTGCCTGTTGGTGGGTCTACTAAAAGATGTTTTAGATGAGAACGTGAATATTGTAAATGTTCGTGTACTGGCTGATGAAAGAGGGATAAAGATTAATGAAATAATCAGCAGCGCGACAGGGGATTATACTAATCTTATTTTTGCCAGGATTAATACGGATGATGGTGAAAGTTCTGTTTCAGGCACCGTATTTAAAAATAATGAACCTAAAATAGAAACAATAAACGATTATAGCGTAGACATGGACCCAATTGGCCATGTGCTAATCTTATTTGGACAGGATAAACCAGGGTTGATTGGAGAAATAGGCAAGGTGTTGGGTGATCAGAATGTAAATATAGGGCATATGACGTTCGGTAGAAAAGAGACAGGTGGCGTCGCAATGATTGTTCTAAATGTGGATGCGGTAGTTTCTCAGGAAACTCTCTTATCAATAGAAAAGATGGAATGCATCAATTCCGCATATATGTTGAAGTTTTAAGAAATAGTTTCCAGGCACTTACTTTTTATCTGAGTTTGAAGTTCAGTAAAACCTCAAAACAATTCAGCAGCTAATGAAATAGTATGATACAATTTCCGTTTTGAATCTGTCAAAATGTTATGGAATCAAAGGATTATAGATGACACTGGAATGGTGGGACACGTGGCAGGAGCTTGCAAGATTACAGCAGGAACCGGGCGTCTTAGTAAAAAAATAGAAGCAGACTATTCTGAGGAAATTCTTAATATACGAATAATTAAAAAGGTATAAATATGGCAAATGGTAAGGTCAAAGAACGTGACTACTATGAGGTGTTAGGGGTAAGCAGAAACGCAACAAATGACGAGCTGAAAAAAGCATACAGGAAGCTCGCCATTAAATATCATCCGGATAAAAATCCGGGAGACAAAACCGCTGAGCAAAGATTCAAAGAAGCGGCAAACGCCTATGGCGTGCTTAGTGACCAAAAAAAAAGGGAAATGTATGACTCGCGAGGGAGCGCCGGGCTTGATGATATGGGTTTTCACGGTTTTGAAAGCAGCGCTGATATATTCAGTAATTTCGGAGATATATTCGGAGATATATTTGGTAAACGATCTTACCGGGACAGGACCAGGCCTCAGAAGGGTTCAGACCTCAGACATGATATAACAATTTCTTTTACTGATGCTGCGCTAGGAAGTGAGAGGCAGCTCCGATTTACAAAGAGTGAAGCTTGTGAAGCCTGCAACGGAGCGGGTACCAAAAATGGAGCGTCAACTGTATGCTCTCAATGTAATGGTACCGGACACATAAGCGGGCAGCAAACACCTGTTAGAGGTTTCTATACTTGCCCTAACTGCAGTGGCTCCGGTAGGAAGATTGACAATCCATGCAAAACTTGTAATGGTGAAGGGCGGGTGACTAAAACAAGATCTTTGTCAGTTAAAATACCAGCAGGGATTAATAATGGCTCTATACTAAAACTTTCCAGTCAGGGAGAAGCTGGTGTCAGGGGTGGAAGAGCAGGAGATTTGTATATACATGTTAAAATTGCTTCGCATCCCTATTTTGAAAGAGAGGGTTTGAATATTCGATACAATGCACACATACCCTTCACCAAAGCGGCATTGGGCGGAGAAATAGAAATCCCGACCTTAAACGGAAAAGCAACGTTAAAGGTTCCTAAGTGCACACAATCAAACCAAACATTAAGGATGTCAGGGCAGGGAATCAAGACGAAAGATGGGAGAACGGGTAACCAGTTAGTAAGAATAGTAATAGACATGCCAAAGAAACTGTCTGAACGGCAGGAAGAGCTTCTTGAAGAGTTAGAAAAACTTGAGCATGATTAATTGCTTCTTTATTTGATTGATAAAGGTACATCTTGATATTCAGTAATTTTGAAATAAAGCCACGGCCTCATTTTATAACACAGAAAGGTCAGTTTAGAAACTTAACTTCCCCGTTTCCTTTCCCATGAATGCCTTTATGGATGATGAGGTTTTTGCCCTGAGTCATTCCTGAATCATAAGTGTCCTGGCAGCTACGGGAATAGCGGGATGAGGAGCGTGCAATCCTGGGGTTTCTCCGGCGGTAAAACTGCTTAAGTCGTGGGTCTCCCATCCAGACGAGTTTTTTGGACTGGTTTTCAATAGACCGGCTGTCCAGCTTATTATAAAAACCGTCCAGAAGGCCGTAAATAAAAGTTCTTCGATGTCTGTTTCCGCTGATTTTCTCTCGTCTCTTATACTCTGCCCATAAAAGCTCCGGGATATTTTGAAGGTAGTCATATACATACTCTGCCATCTCAACATTTTCCGGTGTCCCGTAAATTTCTAAGACCTGACCACTCCGGTTTTCGTGTTGGTCATACCCGAATGTCCAGATGGATTCTACGAAAAAAAATTTAGAAATTATGGCACTGATTATGGACTTGACGGGATTACGTCTTCCCACTTCTCCTATTTGCTTATAGATGTAGTTCCATTCAGTTTGCACATCCAGTAACGACAGATTGTGTTTTAATAAGAATTCGTGGGCTTTGGCCATGGCATTCTGAGCTTCGTGCTCATTGGGACTTTGTGCCAACGCCAGTAGTTTGTGGACCTTGTCCAGTATCTTGTGATTTTCTGAACTCACGGAGGAGGTATTATTGCGTTTTTCTATCCAGGATTGAATATCACCTGCGGCCATGGGGTCAATGCTATTTTCCCTGCAAACCCGTTTGAACGCTTCACCATGGGGCAGACTATCCCGAATTCCTAGAACTTCTTCTACATACTGATGGGCCATTTCATGATAAAGAACCTCCTGGACATATTCCCATTTATAGTTATTAATGAGAATAAAACTGATGGACAGACGTCGATAACAACCGCCTTTCCACATTCCTAAAATATTCTCTGAATATGAAAGTTCAAGGCTTGGAAGACGCATGGAATCTTTAAAGTAATGGAAATTGGCGGTTTTCCAGTCTGCTTTCAATTGCCTGATCCAGGCAGTTTTCAATATGTTGTCTATATCCGTCATGTTACTCTTTTCATTTGTGGAGGGCAGTAACCGCCTGTCCGCCAGTCTGTTAGGCGGATGTTACTGCTTTAGTACGCATCATCCGAGATGATGCACTCCATATATCTAGCTTGTTAGCCAGCGTATCGCTCTTTTTAAAATAAACATCATATGTTCGAAATTTCTTACTTCTTTTAATAGTTTTACAACTATTTTCCACCGAAAATAGAAAGCAAAAAAGGCTCTTCTTCTCAACCAATAAAGTTGTCGTTTTGTAAGGTTCTCGTTAATATAGTTTATCGTATGAAGGGATAGTTTCATCAGATTCATGTCATAGCTGAATTTACCGGATTTCACAAGATCATCGTATTCTTTGGTTCCGGGATATGGCTGAAAGTATGAAACTCCTATTCGGTCAAGTTCAAGAGTTTTTGAATATTTTATTGTTTGTAAAATGTCTTCCTTTGTTTCACCGGGGAAACCTATTATAAAGAAACCACCGATGTCGATCCCCGCTCTTTTAACTCTAGCAATACTTTCTCTCATCTTTTCTGTTGTTATGCCTTTTTTCATACGTTTCAGGATGCGGTCGCTACCGCTTTCAACACCGACATTTACTGCATAGCAACCGGCACGGTGCATTAAGCGTAAATCATTCAAATCAAGCATTTCAAGCCTTAGACCGTTAGGAAAACACCATGTTATGTTAAGATCTTCTTTCAGGAGAGTTTCACAAAACTCAACAAGAAGTTTTTTCTTAACAGAAAAATTATCATCTTCAAAATGGATCTCTTTAACTCCATAATTATCTCTAAGTAATTTTATCTCCTCCATGATATTTTCCAGGCTTCTGTGTCGTATTGACTTGCCTGATACTTTTGAGGCAGCACAGAAGGTACAGGGAAATGGACATCCTCGTGTTGCGTACATAGCGGCATATGGGAATTGCCTGAAAAATGCGCCATGTGGAGATTTTGGGTAAGAGGCAGGAGGCATTAAATCCCATCTGGGAAAAGGAATGGAATCCAGGTCTGCAATTAACTCCTCTGGGTTTTTAACTATTTTTCCGTTGGATCTGAAAACAAGTCCGGGAATACCTTTGAGAATATTATGAGAAAAATTTCTACATTCGGTATCTATAACAAATTTCGCAAGGCTGTTTTCTCCGTCACCGGTAAAACAATAATCCACACCAGGTTCCACAAACTCCATAGTCGCTTCCGGCATCAAGCTGGACTGAACACCTCCAAGTACAATAATAGATTCAGGGGAATATTCCTTTAGTTTGCCCGAAAGATTTCTGATAGGTACTATATCCTTGGAATACCCGCTGAGACATATTAAGTCGAATCTTTTATCTGTAATTTCTATTAAAAGGCACTCTTCATCCATATTATCCCTGAGCATATCAATCAAAGATACGCTACATGAACGCGGTAAGCTTGCCGCAAGATACCCATAATGAAGAGGAGGAATTATCTCGTCAGCGACACTGTTTATTCTTATAAATACAACGTTAAGGTTTTTCCCCATAATTATATTGAATCCCTTTTTTATATTCTGTCATTTCCGTAGTCTGCTGAGCGGGAATCTACCATTTATGATTTCAAGATTCCCGTTTTCCCGTCCGTATGGACCCATCCGGGTGGCACGAGAATGACAATATAGCTAAATTGAGGTTATAATAACATTTTATGTAAAAGAGGGGTATATGATTCTGGTGATTTACTTCAGGACAGGAAAAACTGTAAAGATGCGTGATCTACTTTTGGTAAGTTTTAATCCGGGGAATTATTAACAACATCAACTATTGTGAAGAAATTGTATGCATTGATCCAGAATGTATTGTCTGTCTCAGCAAATGTCGTTTGCTGAGTAAGAAAGAACATAATGCAAAATGCTGCAATAGTTTTTTTCATGATATATATTTTTTAGATTCATTGTATACCAGCAACTGTAGCGGAACGGCTTTAGCCTTCCATTTATACACTCAAACACGATAACGGAAACCTAAAGATTTCCGTTACGTCTTAATCCAATGATATCGCTGTCAGGAGAACCCACTTCTATTACTTTATCCCTGCGCGCCAGCTATCTTTTCCATAATATGGAATTTGTTCTCTGCTCAAGTTGTGAATGTCCGCATTTTTCAATTTTGCGAAAGCAAGGACGTCCATAGGACACTCTGTTACGCAGGCCGAACATCTCACACACTCTACATCATTCATTGGGATACCCTTGTTTGCAAAATTCATAACGTCTATTCCCATATGACATACCCTTGTGCAAATAGATAATCAAGGTAAAAATGATGGCGGCAAAAAGGACGATCTGGCCGACATTCTCTAATTTTTTTGCCCTTGGACCATGTGGCGTCTTACGCCTGTATTCATCTCCCAGTGTTTCTGCCATACCACCACAACTGCAAATCCAACCACAATATACACCTTTGCCGTAATGTCTGATTAAAAAGAATAGAATAACACCCGACTGTACAAATGGGAACCATGTCCAAAAAGTGCTACTTCCAAATTCCCACATATTCAGCGGCCAGAATAAGATAAAAGCAAAACTACTCCATTTGCCGCTCGGAAATAGTTCTGACACTATCCAGTGCTGTGGGCCAAGGTTATCAAGGATAAACGGCTTGTACAGGTGAAATGGAAGCAGGAAAAGAAAAAATATTTGTATCGACACAAGGGCCGTCATTTGCCGGAAAACATAGCGTGTTTTTCTGACATATGTACGGCGTATTCCGAAGATGAGCATGGTTACGCAATAGAAGAGTGAATACCAATATGTGGGCGATTCGATCCACTCTGCCTTTCCCGCAGTGTTATGCAGTAGTTTAGAAAAATACAATATCGTAAAAAATGTGCTTACTCCTATGAAATATGTATACTTAAACGCACGCCATGGAGTTCGAAAGTAAACATTTCCGTGTTTTGCTAAGAACCCAAGAGAGCAGATCCCGGAAATTAAGAAAATTATCGAACCTGTCCATCCCAGGATGAAGCTTAATGACGGATACCATTTGTAGCCCGAGAGGCTCCAATTGAGCGGAGCTTGAAAGGGTGCGCTCAAATACGTAATTATCTTTGTCCATATGGTATCAGATCCTGCAAACAGATCAAAAGCGATCCCGACTTTGCCAAAATAGAGCATAGAGAAAAAACTTATCGATGCTGCCATAAACCACCACCATAATAATCCTTTCTCTCCCTCCATGCGTATGCCGCTTCGTTTGAAGAATTGTGTAGGTAGTTCGCGTCCAATGAGAGTAAAGACAACGTCATTGGGTATGGTTTTAGTATCTTCCTTTGTTTTCAGGACAACCTCTTTTTCTCGTATTTCTGTAACTGTTGATTCAAAAAATGGTGTAATCTTACCTTGCTCAACCAGATCATAGAATTTGTTCATGTTTTCTTCTTTTGGTCTGGAAAATTCTTCTTTACGGTAAGAGTGGATTATTCTGTTTCCTGATTTTGCAAGTGCAATAGAACACTCCAGCGAACTGTCACCACCACCAATAACCAGAATATTTTTATCGGTAAATTCTCCGGGATCGTACAATTTGTTGAATACTTTTGGTAATGATTCACCGGGTACCTTAAGTTGCCTGCTGTTACCGGCTTTTCCTATGGCTAACACAACCTTCTCTGCCATATACATATTTTTGTTTGTTTCAATATGGATTATGTTATCTTTGCGGTTGAGTTTTTTGACAAAAGTTCCCACTTCGAAATTCAAGCCTTCTCTTGCTATTTGGGACGTTAGTTCATTGAGGAGAGTTTCCTTGGTACCATCGTTCATTTCCAATGGTAATTCCAGTTGCACCCCATCCGGCTTTAAGGTAATGGGTTTTTCCTTTGGAAAATTCTCTATTGTGTTTAAGATGCGGTTTGATTCTAAAATGATGTAATTAATGCCCTTTTTTTTACATTCTATTGCGGTAGAAATACCCGCAGGTCCGGCGCCGATAATGACCAGCTCATAAACATCAGTATTCTTTTCTTTTTCTATGGAAGTTTTTTGGTCAGAGAAAAGTTGTTTAACTATTTTGGCTCCGCCATCTGCGGCAAGTTTAAGTAAGGGTCTGCCGGTCAAATCTCCCACAATATAGACGCCCGGGAGAGAGGTTTCTTTTTGCTCGTCTATTTCGGGATAACTCTCTACGTTATTTCTGGGATTGTCCTTTTGCAACCAGTTGAAATACTTGGAAACAAAGTTCATGGATATCTTTTCTAATTTAATCTTACCTTCTCATATACAGACAATATTGCTGTCAGAATTATTCCCTTATAAATGAAATTTTACTTCTAAACGATAATATGCTCTCAGCAAATAGACTTTATTCTTTTGCCTGCTTTCGTTTTGCCTTAAAAAATGCAAGCCGTTTCTTGATCTCTTTATCAAATCCATAATCTGTCGGTTTATAATATTCTTTTCCTTCAAGTTCTTTTGGTAAACAGGATTGTCCTGCATAACCACCATGATCATGTGGATACTTGTAGCCTTTTCCATAACCAAGCTCTTTCATCAGGGATGTTGGTGCATTTCTTATATGAAGAGGCACTCCCAATGCTCCTTTCTCTTTGACATCATTTAATGCACTTAGATATGCCTTATAGGATGCATTGCTCTTTGGTGCAGTCGCAAGATAGGTGACACCCTGTGATAGAGGTATCCATCCCTCCGGCATTCCGACAAAATGAAACGCATCTTTCACTGACACTGCCACCTGAATGGCCACTGGATCAGCATTGCCAATATCCTCTGAGGCAAAAATAACCATGCGACGTGCAATAAAGAGCGGATCTTCACCTGCCTCCAGCATACGTGCCAGCCAGTAGAGAGCCGCATCCGGATCACTGTCACGCATGGATTTGATAAAAGCGGAGATCACATTGTAATGTTCCTCCCCTCCTTTATCATAAAGAAGTGCCTTTCGCTGCATGGCTTCCTGAGCTATTTTTAAAGTAATTGTTCTCTTATTGTCCTGGCTGGGGTTCATTAGCAATAAGGCGGTCTCAAGAGTATTTAAGGCCACTCTTGCCTCTCCATGAGAAAGATCTGCGATGAAGCTAATGGCGTCCTCATCTATCTTTACTTTTAAACTGCCTGGTCCTCGTTCTGTATCTGATAAGGTATTAGTGATTATGGTTTTGATGTTGTCTGTCGTGAGTTGTTCGAGTACCAGCACTTTGCAGCGAGAGAGAAGGGGTGCATTCACTTCGAACGAGGGGTTCTCTGTCGTAGCACCAATCAATGTAATAGTGCCGTCTTCCACGTGATGCAGAAAGGCATCCTGCTGGGACTTATTAAAGCGGTGTATCTCATCAACAAAAAGAATAGTTCTTTTGCCGTAATATTTAAGCTGTTGCCTGGCATCTTCGATAACAGCACGAATCTCTTTAACGCCTGATAACACGGCTGAGAATGAAACAAAGTGGGCGTCAAGTGCCCTGGCAATGATTAAGGCTAAGGTCGTTTTCCCCACACCGGGAGGACCCCAGAAAATCATCGATACTAACTCTTTTCTTTCCATAAATCCGCTAAGAATCTTATCGGGCCCTACGAGGTGTTCCTGTCCAACAAAATCAGCTAGATTCTGCGGCCTCATTCTTTCAGCCAGTGGTGATTTTTTTGCAGATTTTGCCCTTGCGTCAAATAAGTCATCCATATGGTCATTTAGAATAAAAAATAAATATTCTTCCTATAACTTCAGTGTATACCTACATAAGGTAGCGGAATGGCTTTCTACCAGAATTGACCCCGGGTAGCCTTTCATCTTGTACTTAGACAGGGTAATGGAAATCTGAAGGTTTCCGCTACGTCTTAATTCAGTAGCTTTACTCTATTTACAGTGAATCTTAATATTCAAATTTACAACTTGATGGCTGATTAGTCAATTGTTTAAGTTGTGTGTGAGCTTTCTTATTATGTGTAGTAAGCCTGTCTTAG
>JANLHC010000147.1 GCA_024654465.1 Candidatus Scalindua sp. | reverse complement strand
CCGGCAGCGACTTTTCGCCACTAAGGCACCAAGCCACAAAGAAAAACTTAGTGTCTTAGTGACTTTGTGGCAACTTTGAAATTCCTAAACATAAATATAAAGAATATTAAGACAATAATCAGACAATATCAAGTTGTTTCCCCTGTTCTTAATCAAATAATTAACAATTCCCTTATATTCAGTTAACAATACAAACATACTATTCCACCTGAATGCAATAGAGTGGTTAAAGATGGAATCAGGGATTGGATTCAAAAGAACTTTTAAAGCGTTAAATAATTTTGTTGCACTTCTCCCATAAATGTTTAATTTCATTCTATAATTCAAAGTTATATATGATGAAAGGAGCTGATACATGAACAACCTAAACATGAACCATGTTGCAGGAGTTATTCTGGGCGGAGGAAAAGGAACACGCCTGTATCCTCTAACAAAAGAAAGATCAAAACCGGCTGTCCCGCTTGGAGGAAAATACCGGCTTGTTGATATACCGGTGAGCAATTGTATTAATTCCGGAATAAAAAAGATTTTTGTCATCACCCAATTCAATTCAGAATCTCTTAATAGAAGTGTTTATGAAACCTATAAATTCGATCATTTCTCACGTGGATATATACGTATCCTTGCCGCTGAACAGAGCATGGAAAACAAAGAGTGGTTGCAGGGAACTGCAGACGCCATAAGGAAGAATATCAGGCACATTTCTGCAGACATGAACGTTGAATATTGCCTGATCCTTTCAGGTGACCAGTTATACAAGATGGACTATAAGATGATTATTGCAAAGCACGAGGATAGCCGAGCAGATGTTACCATCGCACTGACTGTTGTAAACAAAGAGAAGGCATCAGAATTTGGTCTTGCCAGAGTAGACGACAAAGGAGATATCAAGGCATTTACCGAAAAGCCAAAAGATGCATCACTTATTGAATCGTATTATGTCCCCTCATCAGTTAAACAGTCGGAAGGGTTGAGTGCAGACAAAGACTACGTATTGGCCAACATGGGTATCTATGTGTTTTCGAAAGATTATCTCTGTGAACTTATGGAGAGCACAGATGAAGCTGATTTCGGAAAACATATTATTCCCAGTCTTCTTGGTGAAAAAAAACTAACCGGTTTCTTCCATAAGGAGTATTGGGAAGATATTGGTACTATACGGGCATTTTACGAAGCCAATCTTAACCTGGCATCTCCTTCTCCACAGATGACGTTTTACGACACGGAATATCCGATTTACGCGCAACCGCTATTCTTACCCCCTTCCCGGTTAGAACAGTGTGATATTCGAAACTCACTCATTTCTGACGGGTGTATTGTTCACAACGTCTCTATTAATCGGTCTGTAATTGGAGTGCGGAGTGTAATTAATAAAAATACCACCATCACAGACTCTATTATTATGGGAGCTGATTTTTATGAAACGAGTAAAAACAGGAAAGAGGGACAGATACAGATGGGTATCGGAAACAACTGTATTATTGAACGGGCAATTATTGATAAGAACGCTTATATAGGGAATGATGTAAAGATTATCAATCAGAAGAAATCAGACTATATAGAGGGAGAAGGATATGTGATTCAGGATGGTATCGTTGTCGTAGAAAAAGGAGCCGTAATCCCTGATGGGA
>JANLHC010000339.1 GCA_024654465.1 Candidatus Scalindua sp. | reverse complement strand
GTTCCCTCCAATCACAAAATTGTCACGATCTATAATTTACCTACGTTTACGCCATTACAGCACACAGGGACAATCTTCCTCGCTCTCTTTTCCCCTTGATTTAATAAACCAACCCAACTATTATACCCCGACAATCTTTATTGTAACCCAAATTTAGCAAGAGGAGCTTATACGATGGGACGAAAAATAAGTATTGCTGATCTACGTGAAATCCACGAAGAGCATAAAGTCTGGCTCAGTACTGTCGGGGCAGAAGGACGTTGTGCCGACCTGAGTGAAGCAAAACTGAGTGGTGTAAAACTGAGTCAGGTCAATCTGAGTAAAGCCAATCTGAGCGGCGTCGATTTGAGTAGCGCCAACCTGTGGGGCATGATCCTGAAGAGTAGCAACCTCAAGGGTGCTAACCTGAGAGGCACCTACCTGTTGCACGGAGCTAATCTGACAGGAGCTGACATGAGTGAAGCAGACCTGACTAAAGCCAATCTGAGTAAGGCGGAACTGGGTGAGGTCAAACTGAGTAAGGCGAACCTGTATAAAGCCAGATTGAGCGAGGCAAACCTGAGTGGTGCCGATCTGAGTGATGCAGACCTGAGCAAAACAAAGCTGAATAAAACAAAACTCAGTAAAGCCAATCTACAGAACGCCTGCCTGAGAGGTACCGACCTTAAAGGTGCGACTGATTTAACCATAGAGCAACTTTCAGGGGTTAACACTTTGTATAGGTCAAAGTTAGACGCTGAACTAATGGAACAGGTAAAGGAAAAATATCCTCATCTTCTGGAAAAGCCGAAATGATTTAAAGGAAGATGTTTTTTTATACTGAACAAAATTGATTGCTGGTTTTTATCCTATGCTTGCTACCCTCAATGATCTCGACAAACTGCTCCGCACTCTTTTTCCATGTAAGTTTTTTCAGATCATTTCCCGCCTGCGTTCCATACGATTTCAACTGGTCTCTATGTTGATAAGCCCATTCCAGGTGACTGATTGTTTCGTCCAAATCAGGATCATCCCATATGGCAATCTTTGTTCCGTTTTTATTAATGTCTATTGGCCTCATGTTATTTATCATGATTGAATTATCTTTACTGATAACATCTCTATGCCCACTATTATAAGAAGCAATTACGGGTTTGCCGCAGGCCATGTATTCCATGAGTACAAGATTGGTACCACCCTCACACCTGTTTGGAAACACACCAATATCAGTATTCTTGTAAATTTTTGACATAAGGGCATTAGAGCGTGGCAAAAGTGTAACTATCCGTCCGGTGTCCAGACCGTTATCTTGCAATATTCCGTACATCGCTGTCGCATAGTCTTTAGATTTAACTTCATATTTAATATGCGGGGAAGCGGCCATGGTATTCATACTGTCACCCCACATATTAAACCACGCATTTACCAGCATGACATCCTTATGCCTATCCTGTAAAACCTTATATGCCTTGATAACTATATCCTGTCCCTTACGAATCTCGAACTTGCCACCTGAAAATATCACAAAGTTATCTTTGAAGATCTCTTTCTCCGAATGGAAAGTATTGAAAATCTGCTGGTCTACTCCCTGTATTACTGTTTCTACATTATCCAGTCCATGGTTTCTCAAAACCTCTTCACACCATTTTGACCCGGTAATCACTATATCAAAGTTATCTTTTCCATTTTGAATATACTCCTGCTGAAGTATATTTTCTTCGAAAAAAGTGTAACCCGCCTTGAAGGAACTATTTATTTCAGCCCCCCATGGCATTAAGGCTTGATTGCCTATCGCCTGCAGAACAGGGCTTCCTACTCGCCTGTTAACATCACTACTGAACTCCTTTGCGTCCGTCTCGCTGAGCAGTTTGCTCTTAAGGAAATGAAATTCATACTCATCACCAATATCTTCAACGCCAAAGCTCTCCGTAATATATTTTACATCAGTAATGTCTGATATCTCTTTGACCAGGTATTTGCCACAGACACCCCATCCAAAATTATTTCCTCTTGGCAAAACTAAATAAATCATAGCGCGACATGTCCTTACATATAATTCATTTATGTCAACTTTGAAATTCCTAAACACTAAATAGTTGAGAGTTCTAATACACTATTTTTTCCTTGGAAGCAGATTGAAGCCACTTTGCCACAAATCTTTCTCTGTTTCCCGACATTATTTCTTTTCTGGTAATCTTCCTACCGAAATAATTTATTGAAAGGTTTTCATCCTGAGATGCACCCCAATGATGTTCGAATCCATTTACCGGGACAGCATAACAGGCCAGGCCTGCCTGCATTATCTGCAGACCCATATCCCACTCTTCATAAAAGCATGGACTGAACTGCACATCAAACATCAGATGATGTTTGAGATATCTTTCAAGGTGGATAGCAAACAGGAAACCTGAAACATCATGCGTTTGTACCGGCTCATTGAATGTCCCTTTTTGAAAATACTTGATAATACTGAGATTCTTAAAATCAAGATGCGTACCCTGGGGGCCGACAATAACTGCCTTATCCAGGCGATAGAGATAAGACTCCAATTGTTCCACTGCCGATGGGATAATATGAATATCTGCGTTAAGTATAAAAGCAGATCGTCCTTCTGCCATATTAATACCAATATTCCATGAACGGCTTACGCCGGCATTTAGATTATTAAAACAGTATTTGTCTATGCGCGGATGATTATGAAGTTTATCAAACACTTCGATACTATTGAAAATACAGATAACCTCACCGGGTATATTCTCAAGGTCTTTTAATAATGTCTCAATGTTATAAGGACTATGTGGAGAATAATCCAAAACCGGGATTATAAAGCTGCGTGTTATTTCATGAGTATTTACATGATGTCCATTACCTATAGTTATATACGGATCAACAACTTCATATTCATATCCGTTTAAGAAATCAGTACCATTAAAATCGTGCGAAAATTCCTTTTCTATTAACGATGCCCAATCTAACGCTGATTTGTGACCAAATGTCTGTACCTTTTTGATCATTTCTTTCTTAGTTCTTACCCAGCTATAGTGATGTACCATCGGATTCCCGTCAAGACCGGGAATATTCTTTATTCTTTTTTCCGGAACTACACTAATAATACCCATTCTATCCTGCCCGTGTGCTATCACCCGTTTCAGCATACCGGATGACAACACTTTTTTTCTCACCATAAGAGCAGAATTTTCCAATTTCTTTGCCCTGAACCTTGCTTCTCTAAAATAGTAGTAACTGGAAAAATTAATAGCATTATAGTCTGTAAAATCAAATTCGGCTAAAAACTCTTTAAACCTTACCCCTTCAATAATCTCATCAACATCTATAAATATTATGAAATCAATATCATCTCTAGTTTCTTTAAACCCTACCATTCTCGAATAGACATCAGGAGCACAAAATTTTAAATTATCAAAAAGATTACGATCATATTTGTATTCACAGAATTGAGCGTCGGATGAATTTTCTCTGTATGTTTTCTCCAATAATTCCCTCTCCTCCGGAGTTCCATCATAGAAATGATCACACACTGGAACTATTACCTGATCAGAAAAAATTTTGGCTTCATTAATACAATGACCTATAAATTTATAATCGGTTGTACAATAATTTATAATAGTGGCTATTTTATAGCTATTGTCCATAATTTAAACATCAGCAATAAAAAAATATACAGATAAAATGTATTTTCTGATTTCTCCGAATAAACGATCTGCGTAAGTGCTTATTTCATATACCATAATAATATACCTACGAAACAATACACAAATCTTAGACCAAAACTAATTTTGGCATGTTTTTAGCTTCATCATACTAAAAATAAGAACATGGACAAAAGAGTTTGTCAGTATCATTAAGTAGGAACAATTAATTTTTACAAGGAAAGTATTATGATACATATCGGTATTATTGGTTGTGGATATTGGGGTATAAATTATGTCCGGGTTTTTAGTGAACTACCTGATGTAACTGTTTCGCGTGTATGTGATACGAGTGACGAAAGACTTCTGAAGATGCACCGCAAATTTCCTTATGTATTCCCTACCAAGCTTATGGACGAACTCCTTGCGGATGATGAGATAGATGCTGTAGTTGTAGCAACCGAAGCATCAACTCATTATGATATTACCAAAGCGTGTCTGTTAAATAATAAACATGTTCTGGTTGAGAAACCCATGACTACCACTGTCGAGGAAGGAGAGGAGCTGGTAAAGCTTGCAGAAGAAAGGGATCTGAAGCTGATGGTTGGACACACATTCCTTTATAACCCGTCCATTCGTAAGATGAAGGAATATCTGACTGATGATGATATAGGATCAATTTACTACCTGAAAGCAACTCGTACACATCTGGGCCTGATCCGTCAAGACGTTAACGCTATATGGGACCTGGCACCTCATGATATATCTATCTTCTCATTTCTCCTTGATGCTCAACCTCTATGGGTAAGCGCCATAGGTGGGAATTTTCTCAATGGACGTCCTGATGTGGGATTTCTTACTCTTGGGTATCCGCAAAACATTCTTGGTCATATCCACGTAAGCTGGATAAATTCTAACAAAGTACGTGAAATTTCAGTCGTAGGAAGTAATAAGCGGATTGTATTCGATGACCTGAACAGTATGGAAAGTATACGTATTTTTGAAAAGGGAGCCGCGATGACCGGTGAAACAGACAGCTTTGGTGAGTTTCAATTGCAGTTACGTGACGGAGACATATTAAGCCCTCGCATCAATACCAGTGAACCACTGAAGAACCAATGCAGTCATTTTGTTTCCTGTGTATCCAATGATCACTTTCCCCTTACAGACGGAACAAATGGTCTTAACGTAGTACGTGTAATGGAGGCCATAAACAAGTCATTAGAAAAGCGTGGAGCACCGGTAGAGATTCCCACAAACTTGTCATTTGAAAAGAAGGAAGTCACTGCAGAGGTTACCACTTGAAAGTAACCTTAATTTCACCACCAAGTCCTTTCCTTATAGATCAGAAAGCATTTCCTCCGCTTGGCCTTCTTTATGTAGCCGGATTCCTTGAACATAATGGGATTGAAATAAATGTTGCAGATCTGGCCGGCAAAGAAACAGAACTTGAAAATGCGTTGGAACCTTATTTAGATGCAAACCTATATGGTATTACATCAACCTCTCCTCAATACCCACAGGCACTTAAGATACTGAATATTTTACGCCGCAGAAATCCAAAAGCCCGTATAGTCATTGGCGGTGCATATCCATCATCATTACCGGACAAATGTATCAAAGACGGTTTTGATTATGTTATTGCAGGTGAAGGTGAAGAGGCAATGCTTCAGCTTATTACGGATATTGACGAGAAGGAGATCTCCAGTGTTATAAATGCTTCATATATTCAGGACATGGATACAATTCCACTCCCTGCCCGCCATCTCATTGATATTCAGTCATTTGCGTATGATATTGGCGATGGCCGTGGAACCACGTTAATTACCAGCAGAGGTTGCCCATTTACATGCTCCTTCTGCTCAAAGGAGGTCTGGCAGAATGGCACACGTTTTCACAGTACCGATTATGTGATATCAGAGCTTGAACATGTTATTAACAACTATGATTTCAAACACTTTCTGTTTCTGGATGATACGATAACTATACGCAGAAAAAGACTGTTGGAATTGTGCAGTCGCATGGAAAGATTTAATATTAAGTGGCGCTGTTATGCAAGGACAACAACAACCAGAGAGATGCTCATTGCAATGAAGAGAGCCGGATGCATTGAGATAGGGGTTGGTGTAGAAAGCGGTTCTCAAAAGATACTTGATATAGTTGACAAAAATGAGACAGTAGAGCAAAATACTTCCTTTGTTGAATTATGCAAGGAAGTTGGCATCCTTGCCAATGTCTTTATCATGATAGGGTTGCCGGGTGAAACCTATGAAACCGTTGAGGAGACACGCCGCTGGATGGAGAGTGTCCGCCCGCACAAGTTTGGCTTTAATATCTTCATGCCTTATGCAGGCACCCCGGTGTATAAGAATCCCGACAGATATGACATACAGATATTTGATGTACCCGAAGAAAGAAGCTGGGTCAAGGGACGTCAGGGAGAGTATGAATCCTTTGTCGCTACAAGTGAGCTGAGCCGCAGTGAAATAGAGAGGCTTTTCGGAGAGCTTTTTGCTCATTATACAGAATTAACCAGCTGGACACCAGGTGTGGGCACGAGAGCCCCTGCTCAAAGATGACAGAAAGTCTGTCAACACAGACGGCTGATATAAGCATATACTTCAGATTATAAGGATTGAGCAATATCATGACAAATATTGACAGGAAAGGCATTGGAATTATTGATGTCGAGGCTGGAAATAATGTAACGGTTATTGAACCTTCTAATCTCTATGGCTGCAAGATTGGAGACAACTCCTTTGTTGGCCCTTTTGTGGAGATTCAAAAAGATGTCGTTATTGGTAAAAATTGCCGTATACAGTCACATTCATTTGTCTGTGAGCTTGTGAATATTGGCAACAATTGTTTTGTGTCCCATGGGGTGATGTTCATAAACGATGATTTCAGTACCGGAATGCCGGAAAGGAAAATCAAAAAGCGATGGAGAGCAACAAAGATAAAAGACAACGTGAGTATTGGTTCAAATGCAACTATTCTGCCAGTATCTATCTGCAGTAACGTTGTCATAGGCGCCGGATCTGTAGTTACGAAGGACATTATTAAACCCGGAATTTATGCAGGCAACCCTGCCATATTCTTGAGGGAATTATAAAAATGCAGACAATCAATGCCTGAAGATTCATCCCAAAAAGGTTGATATTATCTTTACCATGTCTTTTACTCTGTTACTGTATGCATGTTCGCTCAAAACCTTTGACATTCCTTCAAAGGCTATTTCCTCTCTTTCATTGTCGTTTCTAAGGTAATAATCTGCCAGTTCAAATAGTTCATTTTCGTTTCTGTATATTACAAGATGCTTTCTGTCTTGAAAGAAATCTTGTAACCCGCTACCATTTGCTTCATTTGTCAGGAGCATGCTTCCGGATGCCATTGCCTCGAAAACTCTCATGTTTAACCCGCCTTCTATTGATTTGTTAAACACTATTTTTGACTGAGAAAAAACCTCTGCCATCCTTTCCAGAAAACACCTTTCGTAGTAGGTATTAAACCTTTGCCCAAGTTCATTAAGCAAGTGTACCCTTTCAGGGTTAGAGCTACCTACAAAACCGACATCATACTTTTTTTCTCCAGCTTTTTTTTCATGCAGCTCCGGATCGCATGCAGGCGGAATCCAAAATACATTTTTAATTCCTTTCTCTTTAAACATTTCTACGGCTGGTTTATGAGCCGCGAACACTATATCATAATTCTCTGCAAACTTAAGATGTAAATCAAAGGCCACATGAGAGTCTATTAAA
>JANLHC010000337.1 GCA_024654465.1 Candidatus Scalindua sp. | reverse complement strand
GCCTGATTCTCAACCGCCGGATTCCACCATCTGTCAAAATGGATCACATGGTTTGCCTCCGTCAGATTCAACCCCACTCCCCCGGCTTTTAATGATAATACCATATAGGGAATATATTCGCTGCCTTGAAATTGTTCCACAATTTTTTTCCGCTTTCCTACAGCAGTACCTCCGTGAAGCACCAGCCCATCTCTTCCGAATATAGTTTTCAAAAACAGATGCAACGGACCGGTTATCTCTTTAAACTGTGTAAATATTAATACTTTTTCCCGTTTTTCATATATCGTTTCGCAAATTTCACGTAATCTTGAAAATTTTCCGCTATCGGCCTCTTCGTATCCTTCCGCCCCAAGGAACTGGTCCGGGTGATTGCACAGCTGCTTAAATTTCATTAAGGACGCCAATATAAGCCCTCTCCGCTGTATCCCCTCCAGAACCTCAAGCTTTCTGCTTAATTCATCGACCGTGCTTTGATATAACACTATCTGTTTTTTGCTTAATCCCGCATACGTATACATTTCGACCTTGTCCGGCAAATCTGAGATAACGGTCTTGTCCGTCTTCAACCTTCTTAAAATATAGGGACTGATTATTTTTTTGAGTCGTGAGTAGCCGTTATGTGTTTTCTTCGCATTTTTGACAAATTCACTGAACTCCTTTGCGTTTCCAAGCAGGCCGGGATTGAGGAAATCGAACAACGACCATAAATCGGACAGCCGGTTTTCAATGGGGGTTCCTGTCATAATAATTCTGTTGTTGGAATTAAGTTTTTTTATATTCCTTGTCTGCTTTGTCCCTGGATTTTTAATTGCCTGTGCTTCATCCAGAATTACGTAATTCCAAGAATATGCTTTGATCCACTCATACTTTTGGACCAATGTGTACGTTGTAATAACAAGATCAAGTTTGTTCAGAGATTTTTCATTCTTTGCGACAACTTTCCTTTCGCGTTGCGCTTCCGGGTGTGCGACAAAGTATTTAAGTTCGGGAGCAAAACGGTCTATTTCATTGCCCCAGTTTGCAATGAGGGATGCGGGAATTACCAGAAGGCTCGGCTTCTTTTGTTTTTTGTACTTCAGGATATGCAAGAAGGCCAATATTTGTATTGTTTTTCCCAGCCCCATATCATCAGCAAGACACGCTCCGAATTGAATCGAATGTAAAAAATAGAGCCAGTTTACCCCCTTTTCCTGATACGGTCGAAGCTGTGCCTTAAAAGTTTTCCCCGTACTGACCGGTGGAATTAAATTAACGTTTGTCAATTTCTCCATTACCTGCGCCAGCCATTCCCCATTTGACACCTCAATGCTGTCATCATCCTCGGGAAGGCCCAGCATATTGTTTGAATACAATTGCAGTCGCAACGCTTCATGCAAACTCAGATCTTTTTCATTCATCATCTTTCGGGCATTTTCATAAGCGTCGAGAGTGGTTTTCAACTTTTCGGCGTCTACGGTAACCCATTTCCCCTTAATGTATGCAAGGCCGTCAGTCTCCTCCAGCAGCTTTCTTGCTTCCGCCTCGGTAATAGGGGTGTCTTCTATAAACAGGCCGACATGGAAATCCAAAACAGCGTCCATTCCCAGGAGCGGCTCTTCCTTGCCGCCAAGTTGTATATTTACCTTAAACGGTGACGATGCAGACTTCCACCAGTTGGGGATACGGCATAAAATTCCGTATTTTTCATAGACAGGAATCTCTTTTAAGAAATGATACGCCTCTTTCGCATCCCATGCAAGGGGATGAAACAGTTCCCCGGAATCCAGGATACCCGCAATCAGGTCGCTCTCCTCGGCAGCAAGGTGGACCGTAGACAGCAGCTCCAGCAGCTTCTCACTGTCCGCACCATATTCCATTAATGCGCTTTTTAATGGTAGATGTTTTGATTTGCCATGCTTGTCTGATTTTGTTGAATAGGTGGCCAGAAAAGCGAATGGATAATCCCGCCCCTTATTTTCCACTAGATGGAAATAAATGCGTCCGACAAGATGGACATCGGGACTATAGGTATGAATAAAATCTTCAACGGTACCCTCGTACATGCCTATTTCGTACTGAAATTGCGCGTTTAGCATTAACCATACAAGCTTGAGAAATCCGGCGTTTAAATACTCAGCACCAGGCATTAATGGCGCACGAGATAGCATTTCGCTAATATTCCCATCTTCCAAAGGTATAGTTACCGCATCTCGAACAGTTTCCAAATCAGGCATATGGCCCAGATTATTGGCAAATTTACCCGTAAAATAGCGCCAATAATCCAGAGAGGGAGAGAGTGGTATGGACGTGTCCACAAAACTTAAGAATAACAGGAACGCTTTAAAATCGATCTTAAAACGACTGTAGATCTCCTTTTGCAGAAGTTGTTGACTTTTGGTTACCGGTTCGGATACTTCATTCCACTCCAACTGCAGCACTCCATTAGGCATAGGGATTGCGTTTAATTCAAAATTCATTATATTCTTCTATAGAAATTTGCATTGTACATTTTTTTAAAGCAATTTTGAGTCTGGAAGAAGGAGGACTGCAACATTCAGGACAAAAAAAGGCGTTCCTGCATATTGTTAATACAAGAACGCCTTTGTAAAAAGACTTTAATACTGCATTACGGCTTTTTAATAATAGCTTTCACCACGTTGCTTTTTCTTTTTTGGAGGTTCTGCCTGATGGCTCTGCTTCGGCTTTTCCACCTTTGAATATTTGTCAGGGTTTTTGTTATATGCCGTTGCACAACCTTCACAGCATAAATGAACAGTTTCTCCAGCGTGTTTCACATCTGTCTGCTGACCCTTGCTGTCTGCCGCTTGCCCACAAACAGGGCAATTATCAGAACTTTCACTGGCAGAAGTTTTCTTTGCGCAATCCCCGGCATTTTCCTTATTACATTCTTCAGCATCTTTCTTAACACCACAACAACTGTTGGCAAATGCCGTAGTATTAGCAGTCGCCAACACAAACGCAAGAACGACAGCACCCATTAAAAAACCAATACGTGTCATAAGTATTACTCCTTTCTTATTTTAACAATACCAAATAATATACAAACAAAAAATCTATTATAGTCCACATTTTACAAATTATAAAACAAAATTTAGACACCGGGGGTTCCATAATTACAATATATCTCAAATGAATGATAGTGTCAGCATAATTTAATTATCTAAAGTAATATATATTTATGTAGTATATAGTTGAAACGTACTCAAAGTCAAATTGAGTCTGTAAATCTAAATCCGGCTTGAGTATAATGCGACTCAGGTTTTAGTTAAAAAAATACTTTATTTTACAGAGAGGAAAGACATGCGTTCACCTTTAGTGCCTGTAGGACTTCTATCATTGGTTGCGATATCAATAGTCGGATGTGCTGCGGTGACAAATGTCGCCAGCTCACGCCAGGTAAATATGGTAGCGATCATAAAGAGCAATCAGGCACAACAAACTCGGCGGTCACCTCAAGAAGGAATAGTTACCGCAAACATCAGGCAGAGCAGTGCTCTCGCAGAATCCACCTCCACGTGGGATTACTACAGGATACGTTTGGCCTTGCTTCTCGAAGCCGGGAAGTCTGAGGGTGAAGCCGTTTGTGAACTTGAAGAAACTTACAGAACACATGATAGGGGGGTTTATGCTGTACGTCTTGATGGAGTAGTTGAGTCGGGGCCTATCCTTGCAGACACAATTGAATCCGGACTGAAAATCTCTATTGAAGTACGTTCGAGTGTAAACAATGTCGTGGTCGGACAAATGCACAAGACAATCCGATCGAGAAAGCTCACGATAGATGGACACCAACGGCTATGGATAAGTCCGACTGAGGAACTGAAGCCGCTGATAATTGAAATGGAAGCAGATGTTCAGTATCTCGTGCAAACCCGGATGACTCTATCTGCGCAAAGCGAATCCGAACCTGATAATGCACCGATGTCAATAGAAGGAGAATTCAGGCTAATTCTGGAACCTCTTGAACAAGTACAAATCAGGGAAGAACTCGCTAAGTCGTTGGCACAGAAGCTCATAGAATTATGGGTCAGAGAAGATGCTAAATTGGCAGAAGATCCTCAGTTACAGGGTGCTGCAAACACGCTCTCCAGATTGTTTATGGGTGAAGCTGTCAGGTACGTAGACATTCATGCTCCTGCACATAATAGATCAGCCTGTTTTGAACACGCCAGGATTGTACGTGAATGGTATGAGATCAGAATGAGACTTAACCTTAACCTGGCCAGATGGTTTCGTATGACTACAATACGCAGAAATACCCCATTCCACTGGCAATCTTCCAACCTGATCACTCCAAATCTCAGCGCTCTACCAGATCGATGGTTAGATGATGGGACTGGTATTATAGTTGAAGTCAAAGATGCAGGTATAAGTAGTTTTTATGGTCGTTACATTAGTGCAAAAGAATTTTGCAAAATGAGTTTACGCCCAAAGATTCAGCAAACAGCGCGGATACCATCACTAAACATTGAATAGGTTTCGCTGAATAATGCATTTGCAACCACTCAAAGGTTTTGTTTGCATTCTTTATTTGTTTATGTAAAATTAACTCTCTTTTTTCACCTATTTCTTGCACAATACACAAAATACACAAATAACAGAAAGATATACTCTATACATAAATGGAAACGATTAAATTAACCATTAACGACAAAACGTATGAAGCAGAGCAAGGTAAGACCGTACTAGAAATAGCCAGGGCAAACGACATCTGGATTCCAACCCTTTGCCATGATAATCGCCTTGAACCGTACGGCGGATGCAGAATATGCCTGGTCGAAATTGAAGGGGCAAGGCAGTTGATGCCATCGTGCATATCTAAGGTTAATGAAGGCATGGTTGTAAGGACAGAAACTGAGGATATTCGCAAGACGAGGAAAGGAGTCCTGGAATACATCTTGTCGGACCATCCTCTTGACTGTATGACCTGCGAGGCGACAGGATGCTGCGAGCTTCAGGATGTTGCATATGCTACCGGCATCAAGGGCGACAGATTCAGAAGCGACGGAAAAAGAGGCGGAGTTCTCCCTGACAAGAATGAGCTGATTTACAGAGAAACTCCTAAGTGTATTAGATGTGGTCGTTGCGTAAGGATATGTGATGAAGTAGCACAAGAGCACGCAATTGAGTTCGGAGGCAGAGGTTTCCAAATGTGGGTCGCGACGCCCTTTGGTGAATCACTGTTGGACGGTCCATGTGTATTGTGCGGTCAATGTGTATCCACATGTCCTACAGGCGCCATGTACGAAAAACAGGCAATGAACAGAGGCCGTCCCTACCAGGTGAAAAAGGTTAGATCAACATGCGGCTACTGCAGTATTGGATGTCAGATTGATATCCATATTGATCACAAAGGAATAAATAAAATAACCTCTGAAGTTGGGTCTACGCCAAACAACGGTAACCTGTGCATGAAGGGCAGATTTGCCTATGACTTCATAGACCATCCGGACAGACTTGATTCTCCCATGGTTAGAAAGAATGGAAATCTTGAGAAAGCGAGCTGGGAAGATGCGTATAATGTAATTTCAGATAAGCTGAAAGACATAAAGAAAAAACACGGAGCAGACTCAATTTCATTTATAAGTTCAGGGCGGTGTACTAACGAAGAAAATTACCTGATGCAGAAATTCGCCAGAACCGTAATTGGAACAAATAATATTGACCAATCAGAAACAGAATGTCACGCACCGACGTTACATGTACTGAGAGATACCCTTGGCGGGGGTACCACAACTAATTCAATTGAGGAAATCTCAAAATCCGATGTTATATTTGTGATCGGTGCAAATGTTACAGAATCGCATCCCATCATAGGGCTTGAGGTAAAAAAGGCGCTCCGTAATGGCAAGACATTAATTGTTGCGGATACCCGTAAGATATGGCTGGCTAAGAAAGCTCAGACCTTCTTAAACCTTCAGCCCGGAACAGACACGACTCTTATTAACGCCATAATTAGCGTAATCATTAAGGAAAAACTCCAAGATGAAAAATTTATAGAAAAAAGAACAGAAAATTATAAAACGCTTCAAAGTGCTATTATAAAAAACGATATTAAAAACGCTGTAAAATTAACCGGTATCTCGCAGGATGCAATTGAGGAAACCGCCCGAATTTACGCTAATGCAGAGAATGCCATAATATTATATGGAAACGGTATAACACAACACAGATCCGGAAATGATAATGTAAAAAGCCTTGTAAATCTTGCACTGCTGACTGGCAACATCGGAAAAGAGTGTTCCGGAATATATCCGCTTATGGGCCAGAACAACGGCCAGGGAGCTTTCAACATGGGCGCCATACCAGATTTCTATACAGATTTCCAGCCTGTCGCAGAAAGTACTGTTCGCAAGAAGCTCGAAATTGTTTATAAAACTTCACTACCAAAAAACAAGGGATTGCAAATCAGGGAGATGTTTGATGCCGCTTATAAAGGCAAGGTAAAGGCTATGTACGTTATGGGCGCTGATCCGTTGATGAGTGAACCTGATACAACAAGAGTAAAGAAGGCGTTAAGCAATCTGGATTTTCTGATAGTACAGGATATATTTATGTCCAATACTGCGCAATATGCCGATGTAGTATTACCGGCAGCCTGCTTTGCCGAAAAGGATGGTACTTTCACTAATATAGAAAGACGCGTTCAGAGAATACGAAAGACCGTTGAACCACCGGGTAAGGCGAAAGCAGATTGGAATATAATATCCGAACTTTCTACATGCATGGGGCATCCAATGAATTACAGTTCACCGGAAGGCATCTGGGAAGAGATCAGGAAAGTTTCACCCAACTTTGCCGGAATCAGTTATCAAAGACTAGATAATGGTGGAATACAATGGCCATGTCCAAAAGCAGATCACCCCGGTACAAAATTTCTATACGAGAAGACGTTCCCTAATGGAAAGGCAAAGTTCTCCTCAACGGAAAGTAAACCATCCTCTGAAAAACCAGACAAGAGCTATCCATTTATTCTCAGCACTGGACGCACTCTCTACCATTTTAATAGTGGAACCATGACTCACAGGGCAAAGGGAAG